>DATADI010000212.1:0-15387 GCA_036258615.1 Thermomonospora sp.
AGCGTCACCGGCACCGCCGGGCTCACCTCCGACGACGGCAGGCTGAAGCCGATCAACTCGCTGCGGTTCGCGCCGGTCGCGCAGCCCCCGGCGCTCACCGCCAGCGGACGGGCCGCGCTGTCCCTGCGCGCCGAGCTGACCCTGTCCATGTACGGGGTCGGCGGGCCCACCATCAACCTCGACCCCGGCCTGGACCTGAAGGCCGACGTCGACGCGGACCCGTGGTGGACCCTGGACGCCACGCTCGCCGCCGGGGCCTCCCTGAGGGTGCCCAAGCTCGGCGTGTCCACGCCGGTCGTCCAGTTGTTCCGCCCGCCGCTGCGCCGCCGGATCGCCAGCGCCGCGCCCCGCGGATCGATCGTCTTCTCCGGCGGCCCCGGAACCTCCGCGCCGCCCGCGACGCTCGGCCGGTACACCATGAAGCGGTTCGGCGCCGACCCGCAGGCCGTGGGCGCCTCCGTCACCGGCGTGACCGGGCCGACCGGGCGGGTCGGCTTTCTCCACGGCCCTCACCCACTGCCTGACACCCACGACCAGCGGCTGCTGGCAGACCTGGAGCCACGGCTACAGCGGCGACGTCTACATGGCGAGCGGCACCGAGGTCACCCTGACGCTGCCGCCCGGCACCAAGGCGTTCTACCTGTACGCCGAGCCGAACACCTTCGACACGTTCTCGATGAGCGCGACCGGTGACGACGGCACGACCTCCGGGCTGCTCCCGGTGCACGGCCAGTCGGGGGCCAGGTACTTCGGGTTCCACTCGACCGGGCCGGCCACCCTGAAGACCATCAAGGTGACCAGCCTCGACACCAGCGGCTTCGCGATCGGCGAGTTCGGCATCTCCTCCTGACCCGCCGCCCCTCGAGCAGCCCCTTCCGGCCCGGAACCGGAGGGGGCTGTTCCGTCCCGCAGTTTCGAAAACAGAATCTCAATACGTCAGGTTTTGAGACAGCGGTAGACGGTGGCGCGGGAGACGCCGAACCGGGCGGCCAGTTCCTCGGCGGTGTGCGCGCCGGACGCGTACAGCCGCCGGAGTTCGGCGGTCTGCTCCCCGGTGAGCGCCGGGGGCCGGCCGCCGGCCCGGCCGCGCGGGCGGGCACGCGGTGGCGCGGCCGGGGGCTCGCCGAGCAGGGTGCGCGCGCCCTCCAGCAGCAGGGGCCGCAGGCGCTCGGCGGGCACGTCGTGGAACAGCACCAGCGGGTCGCCCAGGCCCGCCACCACCTGGGAGGCCCGCACCCGCTGCTCGAGGCGGCGGTCCGGGCCGCAGACCAGGTCGTTGGCCATGGCCATGATGCCCCGGAACCGCTCGGCGACGGGGGCCTGGGCCAGCAGCGTCATGTCCCGGACCAGCATCAGCAGGGTCGTGCGGTGCCGCAGGCCGACGTCCACGAAGCCCTCGATCGCCCGCCACCGCACCGCGTCGGGGTCCTCATGCCGCTCGGCATCGCCCAGCGCGCCCTCCAGCTCGTCCAGCAGCGGCAGCGTGAGGTGGTGGAGGATCTCCTCCTTGGCCGGGAAGTGGTAGTACAGCGCCGCCTTGGTGATGCCCACGCGCTCGGCGATGGCCTGCATGGACGTCGCGCGGTAGCCGCGCTCGGCGAACAGGGCCCCGGCGGCGGCCAGAATGCGCCCGGCCGTCGCCTCCGCGCCGTGCTGGACGGTCATGGGGTCCTCCGGATAGGCACTTACCGAGGGTCAGTTAGACTGCCATTCTACCGACCGCTGGTCAGCCTTCAGGGGAGCCGTCATGGTGGAGCGCAGCCGTGTGTCGTTCGCGTCCGGTGACACCACGTGCACCGGATACCTGTACCTGCCGGAGGACCGCACCGGCCCGCCGCCCTGCGTGGTGCTGTGCCACGGTTTCAGCGGGACCATGGACCGGCTCTTCCCGCACGCCGAGCGGTTCGCCGCCGAAGGGCTGGCCGCGCTGGTGTTCGACTACCGCAGTTTCGGTGAGAGCGGCGGCGAGCCCCGCCAGGTCGTCGACGTCCGGGGCCAGCAGGACGACCTGCGGGCCGCCGTGGCGTTCGCCCGAGGTGACGGGCGCGTCGATCCGGACGCGGTCCTGTTGTGGGGCAACTCGCTCGGCGGCGCGCACGCCATCTCCGTGGCGGCCGGCGATCCGCGCGTCCCGGCGGTGGTGGCGCAGATCCCCTTCAACGGGTTCCCCCGCAAGGTGGAGGGCCGCTCGACCTGGGACGTGCTGAGGTTGCAGGCGGTCATCCTGTGGGACGCGCTGCGGGGGCGGCTGGGCCTGAGCCCGCACTACATCCCGATGCTGGGCAGGCCCGGGGAGCTGGCCGTCACGGCGACCGAGGAGGCCGAGCGGCACATCCGGACGCTGAGCGGCGAGGGCGAGACGCTGTGGCGCAACTCCGTCGCCCCGCGCGGGCTGCTGTCCATGGCCCGCTACCGTCCGGCCGAGGCCGCCGCCCGGCTGACGATGCCGTTGCTGGTGTGCATCGCCGCCGACGACCACGAGACCCCCGAGGAGACGACCCGGCAGCTCGCCGACCGGGCTCCGCACGGGGAGCTGCGCCGGTACGAGGGCACGCACTTCGCCTTCTACAACGATCCGGCGATCCGCGACCGCGTGCTCGCCGACCAGATCGCCTTCTACCGCCGTCACCTGCCCGGCACCTGAGATCACCCGGCGATCCTGGCGGAGGTCGGGACGGGGGTCCCTGGCCACCGGGACCGGAGGGTTCCAGAATCCCCACGGGACGAGCACCGACGGACCGGGGAGGCCGGGCGAGATGGGATACGCGTTCACCTACGAGGACGGCGGCGCGGGGTTCGGCATTCCCGGGCACGAGATGGTGGACGTCCGTGAGGTGCTGCGCCTCGGCGTGACGCAGGCCGGGGAGGACTGCCCCGTCCAGATGCACAAGTTCGAGTCGAACGGCAACTGGCTGGTGACGCCCGAGGAGTGCCGGGCGATCGCGGACCTCCTCGGCGGCCGGCAGGGAGAGTGGCTGGTCGCCGACTACGAGACGTTCGTGGACGGCGTCTCCGACGGGCTGATCGGGAACGTCCGGGACCTGGCGGAGTTCAGCGCCAAGGCCGCCGAGCGGGGCGGCTTCCGGGTTACGTAGACGTCGTGAGGGACGTCTTGAGGGACGTCGTGAAGTAGGCATCACACTCGGCCGATTGCGTCCACCAATCGCCCCACACCGGCCCTGGGCTCTGTCGTCGCAGGTCAGCGCAGGTTTCACGGTGGTCGGGGCGATACCGGCGTACGCCTTGCGTTCACCGGGCGTCCAGTAACCGCTGCTCCACTCTGCGGCCGTGAGCCGTATTCGATTGCAAGGGCTGACCCGCCGGTTCGGCCCGGTCACCGCCGTGGACGACGTGTGGCTGGACGTCGCCGACGGCGAGTTCGTGGTGCTGCTGGGCCCGAGCGGGTGCGGCAAGTCCACGCTCCTGAGGATGATCGCCGGGCTGTTGCCGCCGACCGGCGGGCGGGTGCTGCTGGACGACGCCGACATCACCCACGTCCCGCCGCAGCGGCGGGACCTGGCCATGGTGTTCCAGAGCTACGCGCTGTACCCGCACCTGTCGGTGGCCCGCAACATCGGGTTCCCGCTGCGCGCCCGTGGCCGTTCCAAGGCGGCCGTCCGCACGGAGGTGGCCGAGGTCGCGGCCATGCTCGGCCTGACGGACCTGCTGGACCGCAAACCCCGGGAGCTGTCGGGGGGCCAGCGGCAGCGGGTCGCGCTGGGCCGCGCGCTGGTGCGCGACCCCGGCGCGTTCCTGATGGACGAGCCGCTGTCCAACCTCGACGCCACCCTGCGGGCCTCGACCCGCGCCGAGATCGTCGCCCTCCATCGCAGGCTGGCGGCCACGGTCGTCTACGTCACCCACGACCAGGTGGAGGCGATGACCATGGCCACCAGGATCGTGGTGCTGAACGAGGGCCGGGTGGAGCAGGCGGGCACGCCCGCCGAGGTCTACGACACGCCCGCCTCGGTGTTCGTCGCCCGGTTCCTCGGCTCTCCCCCGATGAACCTGCTGGACGCCGCCGTGCGGGGAGACGGCACGGTCCACGGCCCCGGTCTGGAGCTGGCGCTCGGCCTGGGCGTTGACCTTCCCGAACGGCCGGTCACGCTGGGCGTGCGGCCCGAGCACCTCACGGTCGTGCCCTCCGAGCGGGCGGGCCTGCGGGGCGTGGTCACCGCCGTGGAGAACCTCGGCGGTGAGGAGATCGCCCACTGCCAGGTGGGTCCCGCCCGGATCGGCCTGCGCGGTCCCCGGCCCCTCGGCGTCGGCGAGGGCGACCGCGTCGGGCTGTCGGCGCGGCCCGAGCACCTGCACCTCTTCGATCCCGGCAGCGGGCGCAGGCTGGCCTGGCAGCCCGCCGCCGTTCCCACCACCGCCTGAAACGACCCTGTCAAGGAGCATCCTCATGAGGTTGACGTCCGCCCTGGCGGCGCTCTCGGCGGTCGCCGTCACGGCCGCCTGCGGGCCGGGTTCCGGTGCCGGCACCGCGACCGCGCCCGTGACCCGCGTCCCCGAACTCGCCCCCGGCCAGCAGGTCTCGATCGTCCTGGAGAGCTACAACTTCGGCCAGGCAGGACCCTGGACCGACACGTTCAACGCGCTCCTCGGGGCCTTCCGCAAGGAGCACCCGAACATCCGGGTCACCGCGCAGAAGCCGCAGGGCAACAGCGCCAACCCGGCCACCGACACGATCTCCAGCCTGCAGAACCAGCTCGCCACGGGAGAGCCGCCCGACGTGGTGCAGCTCGGGTTCGGCGACCTGGACTTCACGGTGAACCAGCTCAGGGCCCTTCCTCTGGACGACCTGTTCGGCAAGGAGGAGGTCACCCGGAACTTCGACGGCTCCCGGCACCCCTACGCGCCCACCGCCCGCACCCTCGGCGACTGGAACGGCAAGACCTACGGGGTGCCGTTCGTGCTCTCCACGCCCGTGCTCTACTTCAACGCCGGCCTGTTCAGGAAGGCCGGGCTCGACCCGTCGAAGCCGCCGCGCACCTGGGCCGAGGTGAAGACCGCCGCCCAGGCGATCACGTCCAGGGCGGGCAAGGACGGCGTCTACGTGGACTGCCTGACCAAGGCCGCCAAGGACTGGTGCTTCCAGGCGCTCGTGCTGTCCAACGGCGGGCGGGTCATCTCCGAGGACCGGAAGCGGCTGACGTTCGCCGAGCCGCCCGTGGCCGACACCGTGCGGACCATGCAGGACCTGGTGAAGACCGGCGTGATGCCCAACCGCACGCAGATGCAGGCGGTCGAGGCGTTCGCGCGCGGCGACATCGGCATGATCCTCGAATCCAGCTCGATGCAGGGGACGTTCCTGAAGTCGTCCCAGGGCCGGTGGACGCTGGGCGCGGCGGCCATGCCGGGCTTCGCGGGCAGGCCCGTCGCGCCGACCAACTCCGGCGCGGCGCTGTTCGTCTTCGCCAAGGACCAGGCCAGGAGACGGGCCGCCTGGGAGCTGATCAGGTTCCTGACCAGTGAGCGGGCCTTCACCACCATCGCCTCCAACATCGGGTACCTGCCGCTGCGGACGGGCCTGGTCGACGACCCCGCAGGGCTCAAGCCGTGGGCCGACGCGAACCCGCTCATCAGGCCCAACCTGGAGCAGCTCGCCAGGATGCGGCCCTGGGTGTCCATGCCCGGTACCGGCTACCTCCAGGTCCGCGACGGGATGATGGCGGCGGTCGAGCGCGCCGTCTTCCAGGGCGCCGACGTGGACGCCACCCTGCGGGCCAGGCAGGACGAGCTGTCCGGGCTGCTGCCGGGCGGCCGGCCGTGACCCGACCGGACCTGACGTTCGTACAGCTCACCGACACCCACGTGCTGCCCGAGGGCGGCCTGATGCACGAGGTCGTCGACACGACGGCGCACCTGGCCGCCGCGCTCGACATGATCGAACGATCCGGGATCCCGGTCGCGGCGCTCCTGCTCACCGGAGACCTCACCCACGACGGCGCGGCCCCCGCCTACCGGCGGCTGCGCGGCCTGGTCGAACCGGTGGCACGCCGCATCGGCGCCGAGGTCGTGTACGTGATGGGCAACCACGACGAGCGCGCCGCGTTCCGTGCCGAACTGCTGGGCGAGCCCGGCGGGACCGACCACCCGTACGACACCGTCCGCATGGTCGGCGGGATGCGCCTGGTGGTCCTGGACAGCACCGAGCCGGGCAGGCACGACGGGCACCTCACGGAACCCCAGCGGGCATGGCTGGCGGACGTGCTCGCCACGCCCGCTCCACGGGGCACGATCCTGGTGTGCCACCACCCGCCCGTCCCCTCCCCGGTGCCCACCGTCCACCTGCTGCGGCTGCGCGACGCCGACCGGCTGGGAGCGGTGATCCAGGGCAGCGACGTACGGCTCGTGGTGACCGGGCACGCCCACCACGCCGCCGCCGGCACCCTGGCCGGGGTGCCGGTCTGGGTCGGGCCCGCCCTGGCGTACGGCGTCGCCGGGGTCCCCCCTGCGGGCAGGCTGCGGGCGGACGCCGACGCCGCGTTCAGCCGCATCGACGTGTTCGGCGACCAGGTCGTCGTGACCGCCGTGCCGCTCTCACGATCGGAGCGGGTGTACGACGTGGCGGAGGCCGACCGGGTGCGGTTCGTCGAGAGCCTGGTCGGGCCGTCGTGACCGGGGTGTTCGTGGAGGTCGCGCCGCCGCGTCCGGCCGCCGGGGCCGCGCCGCCCGCCGTCCGGCCCGCCCTGGCCGTGCGGCTGGCGCGGTCGGCCCCGCCGTACCTGTACCTGGCCCCCGCCGTGGCGCTGCTCGTGGCCTGGACGTACCAGCCGCTCGCGCAGACGTTCCACCTGTCGTTCCACTCCTGGAACCTGCTGCCGACCTCACCGGTGACGCCGGTCGGGACGGCCAACTACGAGCGGCTGCTGAGCACTCCCGAGCTGGGCGCGTCGGTCGGGCGGACGGTCGTGGTGATCGCCGGGATGCTGCCGTTCACGGTGGTGATCCCGCTGGTGGTGGCGTTGCTGGCGGGCGGGGTGCGCGGCAGGCTGGGCGGGGCGTACCGGGCGATGGTGTTCGCGCCCATGCTCGTCGCGCCGGTCGCGGGCGCGGCGGTCTGGATGTTCCTGCTCGATCCCACCGGCATGGTCAACACCGTGCTGGGCACCGACGTCAACTGGCTGAACGGCACGGGCACGGCGCTGGGGGCGATCATCGTCATCGCCGGGTGGCACGTCGTCGGGTTCGCGGTCCTCGTGGTCGCGGCGGGCCTGGAGGGCATCGATCCCGAGTACACGGCGGCGGCGCGGGTGGACGGCGCGTCCCGCGGCCAGATCACCCGGTGGATCACGCTGCCGCTGCTGTCGCCGACGCTGGCGTTCCTGGTGCTGATGACCGTGCTGCTGTCGGCGCAGTGGACGTTCCCGCTGGTCGACACCCTGACCCAGGGCGGCCCGGCGGGCTCGACCACCACCGTCTACTACCTGCTGTGGGAGTACGGCTTCCGCAGCCACGACGCCGGTCTCACGGCCGCCGCCGGGATGCTGTTCTTCGCCGGGTTCCTGCTGGTGGCGTCGTTCCTGGCGCGCCTGGCCGACCGGACGGCGCGGGAGGAGGGACCATGAGCCCCCGCCGGATGGCCGGGCACGCCGTGCTGGCCCTGCTCGGCCTCGCGTGCCTGTTCCCGATCTACTGGCTGTACGCGACGTCGCTGCGCGCGCCGGGCGACGTCCACGACCTGTCCCCGCTGCCATGGCCGCTGTCGCTGGACAGCTACGCCCAGGCGTTCGCCAAGAACGACGTCGCGGAGATGCTGGTGAACACGGCCGTCGTCGCGGTGTTCAGCGCGCTCGGCCAGCTGCTGGTCGCGCTGCTCGCCGCCTACGCCCTGGCCGCCTGGCGGTTCCGCGGACGGCGGCTCGCCCACCTGCTGTTCGTGGGGACCTGGCTGGTGCCGTTCCAGGTCACCATGCTGCCCAACCACGCGCTGCTGGCCCGGCTGGGGCTGCTGGAGACGCTGGCCGGGGTGATCGTCCCGACGCTGTGCTCCGCGCTGGGGGTGCTGCTGCTGCGCGAGCACCTGCTGAACTTCCCGAGGGAACTGCTGGACGCGGCGAAGATGGACGGCCGATCGTCGTGGAGCACGCTGTGGACGGTCGTGGTGCCCGCCCTGCGGCCGGTGCTCGCGGCGCTGGGGATCCTGTTGTTCATCTCCGCGTGGAACGAGTACTTCTGGCCCGCCATGGTGCTGCAACGGTCGAACGCGGTGATCCAGCTCGGGCTGCGGAGTTTCATGGGCACCGAGGGCAACGACTGGGGACCGCTGATGGCCACGGCGGGGCTGGCCGTCCTGCCGGTGCTCGCGCTGTACCTGTTCCTGCAACGGCACATCGTGAACGCGTTCGTCCGTTCGGGCCTGAAGTAGACGTCACGACACCACCGCGCCGGACACGGGCAGGCACCCGAGGAACGCCTCCACCAGCGGCCCGTGGTCGGCGTTCCACACCGCGTACAGGTCCAGGATCGGCGTCGGGTCGTACAGCCGCACCGCGGCGGTCCGCAGGCCGCCCGGGGCGGCGCCCGCGAACGTGCCGCGCACCGCGGAGGCGAACCCGACCACCGGCCTGACCGCGGCGATGATGGCGGTGGCCCCCGGGTCGTCGACCTCGTCCGCCACGTTGAGCTGGATGCCGCTGGCCCGCGCGGCGGACAGGATCGCGTCGTACATCGCCGACGACTGCGACCGGTGGAACAGGATGCACCTCTCCTCACGCAGCGCCCGGAACGGCACCTCCTCGCGGCCCGCCCACCGGTGCCCGGCGCCCACCACCGCCACCAGCGGAACCCGCAACAGCAGACGGCTGCGCAGGTTCCGGCCCGAGGGCCTGCCGTACACCATCGCGACGTCGAGCCGGCCGTCGGCGAGCGCGGCGAGCTGCGGGCCGGTGCGCATCTCGACCATCTCCACGTCGATCCCCGGGTGCCGGTCGCTCAGGCGCGCCAGCGCGCCGGGCAGCACCCGCTGCCCGGCCGGGAGGTTGTAGCCCACCCGCACCGTCCCGGCACGTCCCGCCGCGGCGGCCCTGGCCGCCTCCCCGGCCCGCTGCACCCGCAGCACGATGTCCTCGGCCAGCTCGCGGAACACCACGCCCGCCGGGGTCAGCCGCACCTCGTGGGAGTTGCGGGCGACCAGCTCCACCCCGACCGCCCGTTCCAGGCGTTGCAGGTGCTGGCTCAGCGAGGGCTGCGCCAGGTGGAGCCGCGCGGCGGCCCTCCCGAAGTGCAGCTCGTCGGCGATGGCGAGAAACGACATGACATGACGCAGTTCCACGACGTGACGCTAACCACGCCGGGCGAGCACCCGGTGAACGCCCTAGGACCCTGCCGTGACACCCCGCCCCTCGCCGGTGTCGCCTTCGGAGGACGCCAGCGCGGTGCGGAGCGCGAGAGCCTCGTCCAGCAGCCGGCGCAGCTCGGTTCCCTCGACGACCGCCGAGAGCGCCGCGCCGCCGAACCGGAGCCGGGTCAGCACCCAAAGCTCCCTGTGCTCCAACTCCCGCGCGAACTCGTCACCGAACTCCGGAGGAATGTCGTCCGGCTCCTCGGCCCGATACGCCGCGAACGTGTCGGGAAGCCGCATGCCGCTCCCGCTGGGCGAGAAACGCTCGGCGAACTCCTCGGCAGGAGGACGCCCCGAAATGGCCTTCAGCGAGAGCGCGAACCCCAGGAAGTCCCCGATGACCTCATGGGCGTCCTCACTGACCTTGATGATCGGCCCCTCGTACCAGACTCTGCGCATATCCCACGGGCCTACCACACGAACACCCCCCGCGCCTGGGGTCATCCGGTCCCGTCGGAGGTGTCGGTGAGCAGGTCGAAGGCCAGGCCGCTGGAACCCTCGCCACGGCCGGTGCCGCGCAGCGCGCTGAGCCAGACCACGACCCGGCCGTTCCGCCAGCGGGTGCGGTTGTAGGCCACGGTGAGCCTGGTGCCGGTCTGCGGGACCTCCTCCTCGTTGACGAAGTACGGCCGCCCGGCGTCGAGGCCCTCCCGCAGCAACGCCGTCCGGGGCCGTACCGGGCGTCCGTCGGCGACACCGGGCATGGCCGCGCGCTGCAACCGGATGGCGCGGTCGTCGCCCGGGACGTGCACGGGGATGAACGGGATCCAGTTCTCCGGGACGGAACTCATCGCCTGGTACGCGACCGGCGCGCGCGGGTCGGCGGGCGGCACCGGCGGATGCAGCCGCAGCCGGTGGGCCAGGACCTCGGCGGCGGCCTCACCGCCGGGGCGGCCCTCCCCGGTGGCCAGCCGGACGGTCCGCTCGACACCCCAGACCAGGTTCGCGTTCTCGTCGCGGATCAGCGCCACCTCCTCCAGGGCGGGCCCCTCGGCGACCTTCGGCACGCTCGCCGGCAGGAACAGGGCGGTATCCGCGGCGACCGGCGCGTCGCCGATCGTGTCGAGGGTGAACATCGACCAGCGCTGCCAGTCCTGGTCGGCTCCCGCGCCGGCCGGGGTGATCCACCGCCGTTCCCCGAAGACGTCGGTCACCGCGAGCCCCCGGATCGACGCCAGGGTCCCGGCGGGCAGGTCGCACGGGACCTGGAACCAGCCGTTGCTGTAGACCAGCGCGAACTCCAGGAAGATCAGCCGCGCCAGGTCGGTGCTGTCGGGCCGGACGGCGGCGAAGTTGGTGCGCCCGTCCTCCAGCGCCCACCAGCGCGGCAGCGGCATGCCCGCGAACCGCACCGGCACCGGGAACACCGTCCGGTTGATCGGGGCCGGGCCCGGCGCGGTGCCGCCCACCGGCCCGCCCGGGTCGACCGAGAACGCGTGCCAGTCGAGGACCCCGCCCGGATACTCCCGCGCGGTGAGGACCCGCTCCCCGCCGCCGGGCCGCGCGGCGGCGATCGAGAACCGGTGCTCCAGCCGCCCAGGGTCCCAGGCGCCGTCCCCGGCGGGCTGGTCGATCAGCCCGTCGAACCAGGAGACCAGCCGGTCACCGAGGTCGTTGAGGGCCTGCCGGTGCGGGACCAGCACGCCCTCGACACCGTCGTAGGCGTTGCCGCCCGCCTTGATCTGCCGGTAGAGCCGGTAGCCGTCCATCCGCCGCCCGGCGACCGCCTGCATCGCCGACCACACCTCGGGATGCGCCACCCGCAGCACGTCCGCGTCGGCGTCCGGGTCGGGCGGCGCGATCGGGAACGCGTCGACGTACCGGCGGCGGTAGATCCGCAGCACCGGCGCCCGGCCGAGCAGCTTCAGCCAGCGGCGCCCGATGGCCAGCCGCAGGTCGAACGCGATCGGCTCCTGGCCCAGCGCGAACGGCAGCGCCCGGCGTTCGGCGACGGCCTCCAGCGGACGGTCGGCGGGCAGGTCCTCGGCGGGGCCGTCCCCGGGACGGAACCGGCTCGGCGGGGTGACGGCCACCGAGTAGGTCGCGGTGACCGGCGAGCCGCCGTCGGAGCCCCGGAACTCCCCCAGCTGCCACTGCCGGGTGAGCATCCACAGCGGGTCGCGGACCTCGGCGCGCAGGGCCCGGTCGAAGTCGCCGGTGCGGGGGCGGCCCTCCAGGCGGTTCCACAGGCCCACGGCCGGGAACAGCCGCCGGTCCAGGGCCTGACGGAGGTTCTGGATACGGGGCGGCTCAGTCATGGGCCTTCCAGCGCAGGTTGGCGATCGCGAGATCGGTGCTGATGGTGATCGGCCGCCGGGTCGCCGACATCACCGTGGCCGGCAGGAGCTGCGCGTACGCGGTGTCGTCCAGGTGCTCCGGCTCGACGGCCCGGGTCTTGGCCAGGTCGAGGGTCTCGTTGACGGCGGCGGCCAGGTCGTCCACGTCCCACGCGCCGGTCCGCTCCGGCGGCACCACCAGCAGCATCGCCTGCGGCGGCTCGGAGTCGGGACGGTCGATGTCGAGCGCGATCCCGGTGGTCTCCCGCTCGGCGGGGATCACCTCGGTCCACTCGTCGAACAGCAGGCCGCAGTGCGGCCCGTCGAGCACCGGCGGCGGGTCGGCGTAGTGCGCGGTGAACAGCAGCCGGTCCTCGTCGATCACGGTGCCGTCGGCGAACTCCATGCCCAGCCAGTGGTCGTCCTCCCGGTGCGGAAGCTGGATCGGCTCCAGCACCGGTTCCTCCCGGCCGAGCAGGTCGCCGAGGAGCCCGCCGCCGTGGCCGCGCAGCGCGTCGGCGAGCAGGACGGCCTTCTCCCACAGCCGGGGCTTGTCACGGACCCGGGCGACGCCGTGCAGCCAATCGTCGACAGGGAAGTCCCGGCCGAAGTCCTCCACGAGGTGCTCGGTCAGCCGGTCGCTGTCGCGGTGGGCCGCCCGCCACTCGTCGCCGAGCGCGTCGGGGAGCCGGAACTCGGGCACCACGAGGACGTCCTCGCCGAGCATCGCCTTCAGCGCGGTGGTCGCGGCGGCGACCCGGTCCGGGCCGGTCACCGCCCGGTCGTACACCGTGAGGGCGGCGTCGGCGGCGGCGATCCGCCCGGCGGCCTCGGTGCGCAGCGACCCGGCGCGGGCCAGCAGGTCCCGTCCGTAGGCCACGACCCGGTCCTCGAACGGCGTCAGGTCCAGCCCGACGGGGTCGAGGTCGGTCAGCGGCAGCAGCTCGGACACCTCGTCCAGCAGCCCGCTCAGCGTCGGCGTCGTGGTCCGGGCGATGTCCTGGAGCGCGTCGAGCCGGTCGGCGAACTCGCGGCGCCGCCGCCCCACGGCCTGGCGGAACTGCGCCGGGCTCGACGGCGGCGGGCTGGTCGGCCTGGTGGTGAGCAGCCGCTCGGCCTGCTGCAGGAGCCGGAACCGCACGGCGTTGGGGGTGCCCTGCGGCAGGTCGTCGTACTGCCGGAGGAGGGCGTCGGCCTCGGCCAGCGAGCGGCCCATCCGGGCGGCCGTCTCGGCGACCGCGGCCAGCACGTCGGTGTACACGCCGCGCCGCCAGGCGGTCGCCTCGCCCCACCCGCTGCGCACCATCCCGAACCCGCCGGCGGTGACGACCAGCTCGGCGTACCGGCGGAGGAACGCGTCGATCCCGGCGACGATGTCGGCCCGCCGGGGAGGCGCGGGCTCGGCGGGGTATAGCGGCGCGAAATCGGCGAGGTACTCGTCGGCCTCCTCGCGCAGCTCGTCGAGCGCCGCGCGGACCGCCGCCGGACGCTCCCGCGGCACCGCCACGGCGTCGTCGGCGCTCCGGTCGACCGGGGCGGGCCCGGCGGCGGGCACCAGATCGGTCGGCCGCAGCGGCCGGGACGTCGTCACCAGCGTCCGCAGCGCGTCGACCAGCGGGGACAGCTCGAAGAAGGTGGTCTTGCCGGGGATCCGCCGCGTGTAGCGGATGGCGAGCACCGCGTCCGGGCGGGGCCGGTCCCGGTCGACGACGACGCCGATGATCCGGTCGTCCAGGTCGGTCATCTCCGCCTCGCCCGCCCGCCGGACCGCCCACAGCAGGTCGATCGCCTGCAGCTCGACGTCGAACTGGGTGACCACCCGGCTGCGGGGCTCCCCGTCGACCGGGTCGGTCCAGGTGACCAGGGCGGCCACGTCCTGCTGGCGGGGCAGCAGCGACGGCAGCCAGTCGTTGACCGCGGGTTCGGCCCTGGCGCGCGGCCCGTTGCCCCGGAACAGGCCGGAGCCGTGGCCGGGGCTCAGCCCGGCCCGCATCCGCAGCCCGAACCGGTGGGTCAGGGTGACGCCGCTGCGGGGCGTCTCGACCACGGCGGGCTCCGGCGGCAGGCCCTCCTTGGCGTAGCCGTCGAGGGTGGCCGCCGCCCGTTCGGCGTTGCCGAGCAGCGCCTGGTGGGTGCCCTCGGCGACGGCGAGGTCGGCGAGCGCGTCGTGGACGTCGAGCAGCCGCTGGACCTCGGCGTTCATGGCCTCCTGCTCGGCGGGGGTGGCGGCGGGCATCCCGCTCGCGCCGAACGGGTAGGTGGGCGCGGCGGGCGGCCGGGTGGCCCGGCGGACGAGTTCCAAACCGTCCACCACGTTGCGGGCCTCGACCAGCTCGACGGGCGTCCCGGGGCCCGGCGTGGCGCCCGGCAGCCGCCCGGCCCGCAACGGGAACGCCCCCCGCAGCGCCGGGAGGAACCTGTCCAGCTCCACGCCGGGGTGCCCCTCGTGCAGCCCGCGTTCGAACCGGTACCCGAGCAGCGCGCCCAGCGACTGGCCCTGCCGGAGCCCGTCGAGCATGCTCAGCGCGATCCGGACCCGTTCGGAGCTGAGGTTGACCGCGAACGCGCCGGGGTTGCCGGGGGTGGCGTTGGCGAGGTAACCGGCCCGCAGCACCGCCGCCGTCCTGGCCTGGCTCGGCGACGGCGCGTGGACGTAGCCGCCGTTCTGCGGGTCGTGCGGGATCGACGTCGTCCCGAACACCTCGGCCAGGTCCGGGGGCAGTTCGACGTCGGTGAGCTGCTTGGATCGGGGCCGGACGTCCTCCAGCCACCCGTACGCCCCGAGGTGGACGCCACGGCGCGGCTCGGCGTCCCCGTACCGCAGCTCCGCCAGCCGCTCGTTCGCCAGCCCGAGCCGCCAGGCGTCCAGCCGGTAGGTGGCGAGGTCGAGGTGCTCGGCCATCACCCGTTCGAGCCGGGCGGTGGGCAGGGCGGCGAGCAGGGCGAGGGCCTCGGCCTGCTCGGCGAGCGGGGCGGTCGCCGGGTGGGTGTCCAGGACCCGCGGGATGTGGTGGTGCACCAGCAGGTCAGGGTCCTGGCTGCCGGTGACGGCCGGGTTCGGTGCGTACAGCGTGCGGAAGCGGCTCTCGCTCGGCGGCGGCGGGTCACCGACCCTGACGTGGACGAACAGGGGGTCGGCCGTCGAGGGGGCCTGGCCACCGGCCGCCGCGACCAGCCGCCGCGCGGCGTCCTCCCAGCCCAGCAGGACGGCGTGGCGCAGCAGCAGATAGAGCAGCGTGGCCGGGGGTCCGTCGGCGAAGCCCTGCTCCAGGCGGATCGTCTCCAGGTCGGAGCGTGCGTGCACGGCCAGCCAGCGCAGGTAGTTGTCACCGCCCGTGGTGGAGGGGCGGACCGGGTCCGTCTCCGACAGCGGGCGGTCGTCGACCAGCGGCGCCAGCAGCGGATGCTGGTCGCCGACGAACAACCGGCGGATCAGGTCGGGGTCCGGGTCGCCGTCGTGGCCGAGCCGGGCGAGCAGCGCGCGGATCGGCTGGGGCATGTCGAGCCGGTCCAGCGCGGGCAGCACCGTGTCACCGAGGCCGCCGAGGTTCTCCCGGTTGAAGATGTCCTCGACGCTCTGCGCGTACCGCTGGTAGTACTCGGCCGACGTGGGATGCAGCGCCAGGATGTCCAGGAGCCGCTGGTGCGGGTCGCCGCCGTCGTCCCCGAGGTGGGCGACCTTGGCGGTGCATCCCACGTCGGCCGAGTACTACCAGCGGTACGCGCAGAGCGTCGAGGACATCTTCAACCGGGAGAACCTCG
>DATADI010000213.1:0-3918 GCA_036258615.1 Thermomonospora sp.
AGCCGCCTGGTCGCGGACGCCGTCTCGGCCCGGCGGGCGTTCCTGACGCTGGGGCTGCGCGCTGCCCGCGAGAACGACCCGGCGGCCTTCGCCCGGACCGGGAACCGGCCGACGATCACCGTCGCCCTCAAGCCCCCGCCGGTGCCGCCGGTGCCGCGTCCGCCCGCCGCGCCCGCCGAGGTCGCCGCCGACCCCGGCGGCGCCTGTGCGTCGGGCCCGGCCAGGCCCACGATCGGCACCCTGCGCCCGACCCTGTCGGCGAAGATCAGCGATCCGGACTCCCGGCTGGTCGGGGCCCGTTTCGAGTGGCGTTCGCTGAGCGGTCCGGTGTTCGGCGGGCAGACGACCCCGATGCAGGCGTCCGGGACACGGCTGTCGGTCGTGGTGCCCGACGGCGCCCTGGCGGACGGCTACGGGTACGCCTGGCGGGTGCAGGGCCTGGACGGCAAGGCGTCCGGCCCCTGGTCGGCCTGGTGCGAGTTCACCGTCGGCCTGCCTGCGGCGCTGCCCGACCCCGAGCAGCCACCGGCGCGCCCCGGGCAGCCCGGTCCGCCGCGGGAGCTGGGCACGGGCGGCAACGGATGGCTCGGCACCTGTGGCCAGGGCGCGGCCCGGTCCTGGATCCGCGAACTCGCCCCCGCGTTCAGCGCCACCCTGGACGATCCCGACTACCAGCCCGACGACGACGGGATCTACGACCCGCCGGTGCCGCTGCGCGCCACGTTCGAGTGGGTCAGGCTGGACGGTACGAAGATCGGCGAGAAGGACGTCGACGGGTACGCGCGGGACCGGTTCCGGGCGTGGACGCCCAGCGGCCAGTTCGAGGACGGGCAGACCTACGCCTGGCACGTGCGCGCCTCCGACGAGACCGGCCCCGGTCCCTGGTCGCCGTGGTGCGAGTTCACCGTCGACGTGACCCCTCCGCAGACACCGCCGACCGTGACCAGCAAGGAATTCCCCAACGACCAGGCGTGGCACGACCGTGTGGGAGTCACCGGAACCTTCACCCTCAACGCGGGCAACGACCCCGACGTGGTCAAGTTCCGCTACGAGCTGGACGGCCGGACGGCCACCGTCCCGGCCGACCGCCCCGGCGGCACCGCCTCGATCACCTTCACGCCCACCCGCGGCGGCCCCTACTTCCTGCGGGTCTACGCCGTCGACCGCGCCGGCGCCTCCGGCGACCCCGTCACCTACGAGTTCAGGGTCTCCGGCTGACCTCCGCCCACACGCACAGCGGGTGACCGCCGATCCGGCCGCTTCTCCGGCACTCGGATGCCCCGGGTGCCGGAGATCGCGGCCCCGGGTGGTCCAGAGGCCCCAGCCGGGTTGCGCCGCTCGCATGGGAGGAGGGCCTGGCCGTGTTCAGCGTGGGCTCAGGCCGCCACGCGGGTCCTGGCCTCGCGGTGGGCGGGGAAGGCCGGGGTCTGCCTGCGGGTGGCCAGGGTGAGGGCGAGCCAGATCAGCGCCGCGCCCGCCGGGAGCAGGTCCAGGTTGAGGGTGATGGTGACGAAGCCGAGGGCGACCAGGACGGGGCTCAGGGCGGCGAACGCCCGGCGTCCCGGGGTGACGATCGCGGTCTGGATGAGCAGTGCCAGCAGCCCGATCATGAAGAGGACCGGGCCGATCTCGTAGACGGCCTGGGGGAGTACGGCGGGGACGTCCGCGTACCGGTCGGCGAGCACGCTCTTCTCGGCGGGGTCCGCGGCCCGCAGTCCGACGACGATGTCGACGATCGCGACGCGGACGAACGTCAGCAGCCCGAAGGCGGCGACCGCGCTCGTGACGCCCGCAGTGATCCGGCGGGCGGTGCCACCGGCGGTGGCCCGGATGCGGCCGTGCAGGCCCGTGATCACCCCGCCGTACAGCAGGAGGGAGGCCAGGAAGAGCAGGTGGCCCACCGTCCAGGCGGGTCCCGGGCCGTGCTGGCCGTCCCGGCCGTCGATCAGCCGGACGACGCCGTACGCGAGCATGAGGGCGGGGGCGAGATGGAAGGCGACCCTGGTCATGGGCGGTTCTCCTGGGGTTCGAGAGCTGCGTTCCTTGCGTTCTCGATCCTTCGGGAGACCGGCGGCCGGGCGGATCGCCGCCGCGAGCGGTCTTCGGGCCTCGGTGGCGCGGGGGAGAACCGGGGTCCGGCTCCCCCGCGCGACGGAGCCGCCCGTCAGGAGGGCTCGATCAGGCGGGTCTCGTAGGCGGCGATCACGGCCTGGACGCGGTCGCGGATGCCGAGCTTGGCCAGGACGTTGCTCACGTGGGTCTTCACGGTGTGCTCGCTGACGACCATGGCCGTGGCGATCTCCGCGTTCGACAGGCCGCGGCCGAGGAGCCGCAGGGTCTCGCGCTCGCGTTCGGTCAGCACCGACAGGCGGTCGGAGGTGGTCGTACCGGCGCGCGGCCGGTTGCGGGTGATGTCGGAGATGAGGCGGCGGGTGACGGCGGGCGCGAGCAGCGACTCCCCCGCCGCCACCACCCGGACCGCGTGGACGAGGTCGTCGCGGCGCACGTCCTTGAGCAGGAACCCGCTCGCCCCGGCGTAGAGCGCGTCGTAGACGTAGTCGTCCTGGTCGAACGTAGTGAGCATGATCGCGCGGGTGCGGGTCTCGGCGCACACGACCTTCGCGGCCTCGATGCCGTCCAGACCGGGCATGCGGATGTCGAGCAGTACGACGTCGGGGTCGTGGTCGCGCACGGCGGCGATCGCGGCGGTGCCGTCGCCCGCCTCGCCCACCACCTCGATGTCGGGCTGCGCGTCCAGGATCATCGCGAAGCCGCTGCGGACGAGTTCCTGGTCGTCGGCCAGCACCACCCGGATCATGCGGCCACCGTCGTGGCGTGGGGGAGCCGCGCGAGGACCCGGAACCCGCCGCCCGGCAGGGGACCGGCCTCGGCCGTGCCGCCGCAGGCCGCGACGCGTTCGCGGATGCCGATGAGGCCGTCGCCGCCCCGCCGCCAGCCCGGGTCTCCTGCGTCGTGGCCACGTCCGTCGTCGGTCACCGTGATCTCCAGTTCGTGGTCGGTCCAGCGGAGCCGTACCTCGGCCGCCCGCGCGTCGGCGTGCTTCACCGTGTTGGTGAGCGCCTCCTGCACGACGCGGTACGCCGCCACGTCGGCGTCGGAGGGCAGCTCGCGGCGCACGCCCTCGACCGTGAGCCGTACGTGGACCTGGGTGCGGCCGACGTGCTCGACCAGGCCGGGCAGCGCGTCGATGGTCGGCTGTGGTGCGCGTACGCCGTAGTCCTGCTGCTCCTTGAGGACGCCCAGCATGCGGCGCAGCTGGGCCATCGCGTCCCGGCCCGCGTCGGCGATCGCGTCGAAGGCCCGTTCGGCCTGGTCGGGATCGGTGCGGACCACCACGGGACCGGCCTCGGCCTGCACGACCATGATGCTGACGGCGTGCGCGAGGACGTCGTGCATGTCGCGGGCGATGCGGGCCCGTTCCTCCGCCGCCGCCCGCGCCGCCTCGGCCTGGCGTTCGCGGGCGAGCGCCTCCCGTTCGCGTTCGAGCTGCGCGGAACGTTCCACCAGGGCGTCCGACCGTTCCCGCGCCGTCCGTGCCAGCGTGCCGAGCAGGAACGCCGTCATGGGCAGCAGCAGCGTGAACATGAACTCGCCCGCGTCGTTGTCCTTGACCAGCAGCGCGCCGGGCGGGATCGTCACCACCAGCGCGCCGATGAAGCCCCACCGCTGCCAGCGATGCCGGCCCAGGTCGGCGAGGGTGTAGATGGCCACCAGCGCGCCGTACTGCAACACCTGGCCCGGCCGGTGATGGATGGACACCCCCATCGCGAAGGCCGCCACGACCAGCGCGATGGCGAACGGCGCCCGCCGCCGCCACACCAGCGGCACGACCGTGCCGAGGTTGACCAGCACGCCGAGCGGCGTCACCTCCGGCGCCGTGGCGAACGGCACGAACAC
>DATADI010000214.1:0-4169 GCA_036258615.1 Thermomonospora sp.
GGCGTGCGGCCGGTCCGCCCGGCCGCGGCGGACGTCGGGCCGGAGGCCGGTCAAGGCGTCAGCGTGGCCCGCAGCGACCCGTCGGGGGCGGCCAGCAGGATCGGCGCCGCGCCGCCCAGGTCGCGGACGGCGGCGACGTCGGCCTCGGCGACCTCCCCGGCCGTGGTGACCAGCGCGGCGGCCTCCAGGTCCGCGGCGCCGCTGGAGACGGCCATGGCCACCGCGACCTGGAGCGCCGACAGCTTCAGCGAGGGCAGGTCCACGCTGGTCGCCGCGTACGTGCGGCCGGTCTCGTCACGGACCGCGGCGCCCTCGGTGGCGCCGGTGCGGGCCCGCGACGACCGGGCCAGCGTGATGATCTTGGTGTCCTCGGGGCTGATCTCGCTCACGGCCCCAGCCTAGAGCGCCCGGCGACCGGGCCGGTCAGCGCTCCACCCGTTCGCGCCCGGCGGGCCGGTCCCCGTCCTCGCCGGGCTCGGCGGGCGGCACCCGGCGGACCAGCACGGTGCCGATCCGGTTGCGGCGTCCGGCGATGCTCTCGGCGGTCAGCTCCAGGCCCGCCACCGTGGCCGTGGACCCCTCGATCGGCACCCGGCCCAGCGCGTACGCCAGCAGCCCGCCGACCGTGTCGACCTCCTCCACCTCGAGGTCCACGCCGAACAGCTCGCCCAGCTCGTCGGCCGGGAGCCGGGCGGTCACCCGGGCGGCGCCGTCGGGCAGCCACTCCACCCGGGGGATCTCCACGTCGTACTCGTCGGCGATCTCA
The DNA here is from genome assembly GCA_036258615.1 of Thermomonospora sp. Classification (GTDB taxonomy): domain Bacteria; phylum Actinomycetota; class Actinomycetes; order Streptosporangiales; family Streptosporangiaceae; genus Thermomonospora. The sequence goes on from DATADI010000214.1 coordinate 767, forward strand.
CCGACGATCTCCTCGAGGATGTCCTCGATCGTCACCAGGCCCGCGGTGCCGCCGTACTCGTCGATCACGATGGCCACGTGGATCTGCCGGGCCTGCATCTCGCGCAGCAGCTCGTCGATGGGCTTGCTGTCGGGCACGTACGTGGCGGGCCGCATCACCGACTCCACCAGCTCCACCGACTCGCCGTCGCGGTACTCGTGGCTGCGCCGGATGATGTCCTTGAGGTAGGCGATGCCGACGACGTCGTCCTCGTTCTCGCCGACCACCGGGATCCGGGAGAACCCGCTGCGCAGCGCCAGCGACAGCGCCTGCCGCAGGGTCTTGTCCCGCTCGATGAACACGATGTCGGTCCGCGGCACCATGACCTCGCGGACCAGGGTGTCGCCCAGCTCGAACACCGAGTGGATCATCTGCCGCTCGTCCGGCTCGATCAGGCTGCGCTGCTCGGCCAGGTCGACCAGGTCGCGCAGCTCGGCCTCGGAGGCGAACGGCCCCTCCCGGAAGCCCTTGCCGGGGGTCAGCGCGTTGCCGAGCAGGATCAGCAGCTTCGGCAGCGGCCCCAGCACCCGCGTGACCGGGTGCAGCACCCCGGCCCCGGCCAGCGCGATCCGGTCGGCGTGCTGGCGGCCCAGCGTCCGCGGCCCCACCCCGACCACCACGTAGATCACCACGATCATGATCACCGCGGCGACCACGTAGGCGGGCCAGCTCTCCTCCAGCCAGGAGATGCACAGGTCCGCCACGATCACCGTGGCGGCCAGCTCGCAGCTGATCCGCAGCAGCAACACCAGATTGAGGTACCGGGCCGGGTCGGCCACCACCTCCGCGAGCAGCCGCGCCCCCCGCCGCCCCTCCCGGCACAGCTCCTCGACCCGCACCCGGGACACGGTGGCCAGCGCGGCCTCGACGCTGGCCAGCAGCCCGGCCACCACGACCAGCCCGGCCGCCATGCCCACCAGCCACCCGTGCGCCGTCGTCATCCCCGCCCCCCACTCACCGGCCGCCCCCAGAACACCCACCGCCGCCCAGACCGGCCCCGGAGGTCCGACGAGGCACGGACGCCCCGCCCAGCGGGGGTGCGGCGGGGGTGCCCGGTCGCGCGCGGGCCCCGCGGGGCGGTGCGGGGCGCCGGGGGCGGCGGGGGTGCCGGGGTCATTCCGGGGGGCGCTGGGCCCGCCAGGAGGTCAGCAGCTCCGCCTGGAGGCCGAACATCTCCCGGTGCTCCTCGGGCTCGGCGTGGTCGTAGCCGAGCAGGTGCAGGATGCCGTGGGTGCACAGCAGTTCCAGCTCGTCGGCGGTGCTGTGGCCCGCCTGCCCGGCCTGGCGCTCGGCCACGGCCGGGCACAGCACCACGTCGCCCAGCAGCGCCGGGTCGGGGCCGTCGTCGTCGGAGCCGCCGGACTGGTGGCCGGGGCGCAGCTCGTCCATCGGGAAGGCCAGCACGTCGGTGGGGCCGGGCTCGCCCATCCACTTCTCGTGCAGCTCGCTCATCGCCGCCTCGTCCACCAGCAGCAGCGACAGCTCGGCCAGCGGATGGACGCGCATGCCGTCCAGGACGTGCCGGGCCAGGCGGACCAGCCCCTGCTCGTCGACGGGGACGCCGGACTCGTTGAGGACCTCGATGCCCATCGCCGGTCAGCGCCCCCGCTTGCGGCCGTTGCGGGCCTGCTTCACCTCGGCGGGGGCCTGGGCGTCGAAGCGGTCGTAGGCGTCGACGATCTGCGTGACCAGCTTGTGCCGGACGACGTCGTGGCTGGTCAGCCGGCAGAAGTGGATGTCGTCGATGCCCTCCAGGATGTCCTGGACGACGCGCAGCCCGCTGAGCTGGCCGCCCGGCAGGTCCACCTGGGTGGTGTCGCCGGTGACCACGACCTTGGAGCCGAAGCCCAGCCGGGTCAGGAACATCTTCATCTGCTCGTAGGAGGTGTTCTGCGCCTCGTCCAGGATGATGAAGGAGTCGTTCAGCGTCCGGCCCCGCATGTACGCCAGCGGCGCCACCTCGATGGTGCCCGCGCTGATCAGCCGGGGGATCGAGTCGGGGTCGACCATGTCGTGCAGCGCGTCGTACAGCGGGCGCAGGTACGGGTCGATCTTCTCGTAGAGCGTCCCGGGCAGGAAGCCCAGCCGCTCCCCGGCCTCGACGGCGGGGCGGGTGAGGATGATCCGGTTGACCTTCTTGTCCTGCAGCGCCTTGACCGCCTTGGCCATGGCCAGGTACGTCTTGCCGGTCCCGGCGGGGCCGATGCCGAACACGATCGTGTGCTTGTCGATCGCGTCGACGTAGCGCTTCTGGTTGAGGGTCTTGGGCCGGATCGTGCGGCCCCGGCCCGACAGGATGTCGAGGGTGAGGACCTCGGCCGGGCTCTCGTCGGTCTCGGCCCGCAGCATCGCCAGGCTCCGCTCGACGGCGTCGGGGGTGAGCTGGGTGCCGCCCTTGAGCAGGCTGATCAGCTCGGCGAACAGCCGGGAGACCAGCTCGCTCTCGTCCTCGGGCCCGGTCACGGTGATCTCGTTGCCCCGGACGTGGATGTCGCTGTGGAACGCCCGCTCGATGACGTGCAGCAGCTCGTCGCGCGAGCCCAGCAGGCTCACCATGGAGTGGTCGTCCGGCACCACGATCTTGACCTGGGAGCGCGCGCCGGTGCGGCCCTGGCGCCCCGCGTGAGTGATATCCACCATCAGCCGGCCTTACGGCCTTTTGACCTGCTCTCTCGTCGTGTGATCCGGTGCTGTGCGTGCTCCTCCATGGTACTGGCGGGCGGCGACATCGCGCTCGGCCATTTCCGGCGGGCGGATCAGCCGGGCGGCCAGTTCAGCCCACGGCCGCCGAGCACGTGGGCGTGCACGTGGAACACGGTCTGGCCCGCCTGGGGCCCGGTGTTGAAGACCACGCGGTAGCCGCCGTCGGCGACGCCCTCGTCCTCGGCGACCCCGTGGGCCTCCTCCAGCACGGCGCCCAGCAGCGCCGGGTCGGCGGCGGCGAGCGCGGCCACGGTGGGGTGGTGCTCGCGCGGGATCACCAGGACGTGGGTGGGGGCCTGCGGGTTGATGTCGCGGAACGCCACCGTCCGCTCGGTCTCGCGGACGATCGTGGCCGGGACGTCACCGGAGACGATCTTGCAGAACAGGCAGTCCGAGGTGGACACGGGCAGGCTCCCTCTGGTCTCGCGCCTCTGGCCGTACGCCGGGCGGCGTCCGGGCCGCCGCCCGGCATCCTACCGAGCCGGTCCGCCGGGCGCGGCGCCCCGACACACACTTATTTCAGGGGTTACCGGTAGGGAAAATAGCTGGTGAGCCGGTCCATGGAGAAACGATCAACACCGGCGCGGTTGGGCGGGCGGACGGGTCCGCGTCTGGTTAAGGTTGCATCGCGACGAACCCCCCGGAACGCGGGCGCGCCCGC
>DATADI010000215.1:0-3124 GCA_036258615.1 Thermomonospora sp.
GGCGCGACGACGCAGGTCCGGAGGGTGCCGGGGGTGTTGGGGGTGTTCGGCGGGGGTTGAGGGGTCAGGTGGTTAGGCGGACGGGCATGAGGAGGTAGCGGTAGGGGTCGGGGTGGTCGGGTTCGGTGGGGGCGCTGGTCAGGAGGGCGGCCTTGGTGGGGCCGTTGCAGTGGAGGCGGGTGGTCATGGCGGGGATGCCGGCCAGGCCGTCGAGGAGGAACTGGGGGTTGAAGGCGATGTCCACCTCGTCGCCGTCCAGGTCGGCGGGGAGGGTCTCGCTGGCGCGGGCGGAGTCGCCGGAGGCGGCGCGGATGTCGACCGTGTCGCGGGTGAAGGCGAGCCGGACGGGGACGTTGCGGTCGGCGACCAGGGCGACCCGCTTGACGGCCTCCACGAACGGGGCGGTGGGGATCTCGGCGCGGGAGGGCCACTCGCCGGCCAGCCGGGCTCGGTAGTCGATGAACTGGTCGTCCAGCAGGCGGGTGGTCATGCGGCGTCCGGCGGACGTGATGCCCAGGAGGGTGTCGCCCGCCCCGGTCAGGGACAGGGTGACCTCGGCGCCGGAGCGCAGCGACCTGGCGGTGTCGGCGAGGGTGCGGGCCGGGACCACGGCCGCCGCCGAGAAGCCGGGCGTGGCGGGGGTCCAGGCGAGTTCGCAGGCGGCGATGCGGTAGCGGTCGGTGCAGGCCAGCCGGATGGTGTCGGCCTCGATGTCGAGGCGGGCGCCGGTCAGCATCGGGAGGGTGTCGTCGCGGCTGGCGGCCACCACCACCTGGTGGATCGCGGCGGCGAACGCGTCGCCCGGGACCGTTCCGGCGGGCGCGGGGGGCTCCGGGAGCGTCGGGTAGTCCTCGACGGGCATGGTCAGCAGCCCGAACTCGGCACTCCCACAACGCACGACGACCTCGGCCCCCTCGGTGTGGAACTCCACGGGCTCCGGCGGCAGGCTCCGGACGATCTCGGCGAGCAGCCGCCCGGGGACGACCACCCGGCCTGGTTCGCTGACCGTCGCGTCGGCCTCGGCGCGGGCGGAGACCTCGTAGTCGAAGCCGGCCAGCGACACCCCGTCCGGCGTGGCGTCCAGCAGCAGGCCCGCCAGCACGGGCAGGGCCGGGCGGGCCGGAAGCGTGCGCGCCGCCCAGCCGACGGCCTCGGCGAGCTGCTGGTGATCGACCGTGAACTTCACGCTGGCCTGCCTTCCCCCGGTGTCCTTGCCTCTCGCACGGTAGTCGGCGGCACCGACAAAACCGGCGGCACCCGGCGCGAAGATCCACTAGGGTCGGTCGATGCACGCCTCCCTCCGCACGGAGCGCCTGGTCATGCGGCGTTGGCGGGAGTCCGATCGCGCTCCGTTCGCGGCGCTCAACGCCGATCCGGAGGTCATGCGGCACTTTCCGAGCACGCTTTCGCGTACGGAGAGCGACGCGCTGGTCGATCGGATCGAAGAACGCTTCGCCGCCAACGGATTCGGCTTCTGGGCCCTGGAGCTGGCGGATTCCGGGCGGTTCATCGGTTTCACGGGCCTGTCGTCAGTGGGCTTCGCCGCGCCGTTCACCCCGGCGGTCGAGGTGGCCTGGCGGCTGGCCCGTCCCGCGTGGGGCCGCGGTTACGCCAGCGAGGCTGCCCGCACCGCCCTCTCCGTGGGTTTCGAACGGTACGGCCTGACCGAGGTCGTCGCCTTCACCCCCGTGTCCAACGAACGCTCTCAGGCGGTCATGCGGCGGATCGGCATGACGCACGACCCGAACGACGACTTCGACCACCCGCTGCTACCCAAGGGCCATGTGCTCGCCCGGCACGTTCTCTACCGCACGTCACTCGGGGGCTGACACCGCCCGGTTCCGTAGCACCGGCCATGCGTACACGGTGAGGGCCGCGACACAGGCCGCCCCTACCCAGAACGGTGCGCTCAGGCCCACGTACCGCCCGAGGACACCGCCGAGCACAGACCCGAGCAACATCCCCGTGTTTGTGGTCAGCCGATAAGCGCTGTGAACGCGTCCGAGCAGCTCCGCGGGGACGAGCTTCTGACGCAGTGAGGCGGCGATGGCGGAGAACACCACCAGGTGCAGCCCCAGGAGGCCGAGCAGCAGTGCGGCCACCCCGGCATGGTGGGTCAGCGCCGCGCCCACGTGAACGAGGCACTCGATGACGAGGCCCACCCGCATGGTCGTACCGGGGCCCAGGGCGGCGATGATGCGCCCGGCGAAGACACCGCCCAGGACGCCGCCCACGGCGAGTGCGGTGAGCAGCAGGCCGAATCCGGTCGAGTCGAGCCCGAGCCGTTCATAGGCGATGAGGACCAGGATCGAGGACACCGCCCCCAGCCCGACGTTCGACAGGCTCACCACGACGGCGAGTGTCCTCAGCAGGCGGTGCCGAACGAGCCAGCGGACACCCTCGGCGATCGCCGTCCGGATCGTCGTCCGCGGCCCTGCCACGGACGGGGTGGACGCGGGCAACGTGGCCGACAACAGGGCGACCAACACGAGGGCACCCGCATCCAGCAGGAACGGCGCTGATGCGGCCAGGCCGAAAAGCCAGCCGCCCAGCGGTTTGGCCACGAGTTGCTCACTGACCGTCCGGGTGGCCTGAAGCCGTCCGTTCGCCCGTTCGAGGCCGTCCGGCGGTACGACGACCGGGACCATCGTCGCGGCGGCGTTCTCGAACACCAGCCCGGCGCAGCCGACGAGGAAGAACACCCCGTACAGCAGGGGAAGCCCGACGTGCCCGGAGGCCACGGCGAGCCCGAGCACGGCCAACGCCACGGCGCGGCCAAGGCTGACCGCCGACATCAGCCGCCTGCGGTCCCGCCGATCCACGAGGGCGCCGCTGGGCAGCGCGAACAGCAGCCAGGGCAGTTGCTGCGCGATCAGCAGCCCGGCGACCTGCACGGGATCGCGCGTCAGGGACGCCGCGAGCAGCGGCCCGGCGATGAGGGTGACCCCGTCACCGAGGCCCGACACCGTGCCGACCGTCCACAACGTGCCGAACCCACGGAAGGCACCGGGCGCGGTCGTCCCTCGGGCCCGCCCTCCGCCTTTCACGTCGGTCGCCGTCCGTCCGCGGGGACCGTCCGCCCAAGGCGGCCGCCGCGACCGCACGCCGTCGGCCTGGCCACCGG
>DATADI010000216.1:0-6420 GCA_036258615.1 Thermomonospora sp.
GCAGACCGTCGACGAACTGCTTCTGGAACCCGGCGGTCAGGTCCGCCGAGCCCTCCCCGGCCAGGGTCTTGGACGGCGCGCACTGGTCGCCCATCCCGGCGGTGAACGGGGCGTACGCCACGATGGGCCGCTCGCCGGGCCCGGTCCACGCCTTCTCCGGCACGATGACGGTGCCCGTGACCGGGATGGCCTGGTTCTTGGCGTTCCGGCTGAGGTACATGATCCGGGTCGCCTTGGCGCCGGAGTACGTGGACGGCTGGGACTTGATCACGTCCCCGTCGGCCTTCGCGGGCAACGGGGACGGCGGTGTGTAGAACGCCTCGTCGGCGTTCGCCGCCGACACGCCGGTGAACAGGGCCGCCATCACACCGGCGCTGGTGAGCATCGCTTTCAGCCGCACATCGGTCTCCTCGTGAGGCATCCGACATCCTCAGCCGGACGGAATGACTCGCACGATGTCGGATCACCGATGGCGGAACTACCAAGTTCCATCAGAAAGGGGGCCGGAAAGCACTAAGCCAACTCACAAGGCCCGAGGACCCGCAGACCGAGCCCTCCTGTGGACCGTGCCCGAATTCCTCCGCCGAAGGAATGGCCGGATACGCCGGCGACGACCGGACCGTCTGGGTCGACGTGTGCCGGTGGCCCGGGTCCACCCAGCTGATCTTCGCCCGGAACTCCTCCCGTGAGGCGAACGTGCGCACCAGTCCGGCCCGTGATCTCCTCGACCGTGCCGCTGGGTGCGCGGCGGTGGGCGCGCCCCTCCGGCTCCACAAGATCCCGACCACCAGGTCGGCCCGTCCGGTCGGCCGGTCGTTGATGACCGCCTGCGGGCCGCCGGAATGCAGCAGCGTCGGCAGGTGAGGTGGGGTTACTCCGCTTCACGGTCATCCGGATTTCCCGGCGACGTCGAACCACCGAAAAGCCGATGAACGGAGCGTTTCACGAGTCGATCGGAAGCGCGTTTTGTCCGGTAATGAGTATGTGTCGTCCCTGTCGTCTCGTTACGGTCTGCGTCCGGGGAGAAGGCATCCCTGCTTCTCGTGGACATCTCATCCGCCGGAATCCTCGGCGATCTCGATAAGGAAGGCTCCCAGTGAACGCACGACTCGGCCGGGTGATCGCCCTCGTGGCGGCGCTCGTCCTCACCGCCGGTGTGGGCCTCGCGCCGCCCGCACGGCGGGCGCAGGCCGCCGCGAACCCCTACCAGCGCGGGCCCGCCCCGACGGAACAGAGCGTCCGGGCCGCCACCGGGCCCTTCGCGTACTCCAAGGTCCAGGTCACCGACGAGGACGCCGACGGGTTCGGGTCGGCGACCATCTTCTATCCCAACAGCACCGCGCAGGGCACCTTCGGCGGCGTGGCCGTCTCGCCCGGCTACTACGGGAACGCCGCCTCGGTCGCCTGGCTCGGCAGGCGCCTGGCCTCGCACGGTTTCGTCGCCATCGTCATCAACACCGACAACCTGTACGACCAGCCCAACGCGCGGGGCCGGCAACTGCTGGCCGCGCTGGACCACCTGGCCACCAGGTCCCCGGCGGCCGTCCGGCAGCGGCTGGACGCCCGGCGGCTCGGTGTGGCGGGCCACTCGATGGGCGGCGGGGGCACCCTGCACGCCGCCTGGGCCCGGCCCTCGCTGCGGGCCGCCGTGCCGCTGGCGCCCTGGCACTCGATCAGGAACTGGTCGGCGGTCGGCGTCCCCACCATGATCATCGGCGGGACCAGGGACCGGACCGCGACGGTCGCCGAGCACTCCGAGCGGTTCCACGGGAGCCTGACCGGCGCCCGGGAACGCGCCTACGCCGAGGTCGCGGACGCCGACCACCTCACCTTCACCCGTGACACCCCGCTGATCGGCGCGTTCGTCGTGGCCTGGATGAAGCGCTTCGTCGACGACGACACCCGCTACGAGCGGTTCCTGTGCCCGCCGCCCACGGGCCCGGCGCTGACCGAGTACCGCGACTCCTGCCCGCACTCCTGACCGCGCCCCGGCGGCCCCGCCCGGCTCAGGCCCGCGGGGCCGCCGGGTACGCCGGTTTCCGCTCCCGCCGGAGGGGAACCACGGCGTCTGGGGGGACTGAGCGTGGGGCAGTGGTTCTCGAGGGAGATCGCTGATACCGGCCGGCTCAGGTTGTTCTGCTTCCTGGTGGCCTTCATCGGCGCGTTCCTGTTCATCCGGTTCAGCGTGCGGATGATCCGCAGGCAGGTGCGCTGGTGGCCGGGCAACGTCACCCCCGGCGGCCACCACGTCCACCACGTGGTCTTCGGCCTGGTCTTCATGTGCGTCGGCGGGATCGGCGGGCTGGCCGTGCTCGATGGCACGTCCGGGCCGGCGGGGGTCACCGCCGCCCTGTTCGGCGTGGGCACGGCCCTGGTGCTGGACGAGTTCGCGCTGGTCCTGCATCTGGAGGACGTGTACTGGAGCGAGCAGGGCCGGCTGTCGGTCGAGGTGGTGTTCATCGCGATCGCGCTCTGCGGGCTGCTGCTGCTGGGCCTGCGGCCCCTGGGCGTGGACGAGGCCGTCGCCGAGGACGGGACGCCCAGCGCGTTGTGGCAGGTCGTGCTGGTGCTCGTGGCCGATCTGGCGCTGGCGGTGATCGCCCTGCTGAAGGGCAAGACCTGGACCGGCCTGATCGGGCTGTTCGTCGGGGTGGTGGCGCTCGTCGGCTCCATCCGGCTGGCCCGGCCGGGATCGCCGTGGGCCCGTCACCGCTATCCGCCGGGCTCCCGCAAGGAACGGCGCGCCCTGGTCCGCGAACGCCGGTACCGGCGCCCCGTCCAGCGACTGGGCACCACCCTGAGCGACCTGATCGCCGGTCGCCCCACCACCCCGGACTGACCGTCCCGGCAGGTTGCCCGGGGCTGAGCCACCGCTTAACGAAGCTTGACCCCTATGCCTTGGTCAGGACGAATCGGGCTACTAGCCTCAAGAGAGTTGAATGCTCAAGATTCCCGCTGTGCGGCCCTGCGAGCGGTGAAGATCATTCCCTAGCGACATACCCGCTCGCCGACGGGTCGCCTCCCGTACATCTCGAGGAGACTCTCATGCGGACTCGGATGATTACAGTCGGTGTCGCCTCCATCGCGCTGGGTGGCGGGCTGCTGTCGGCACCGACCGCCCTGGCCCAGGAGACCACCGGCACCGGCCTCACCAGGACGGTCGCCACCCAGAGCCAGCACACCAGCATCGAGAAGAGGCCCAAGTACCGGCCCTGCAAGTACCGGATCGTCTACTGGCACAAGCACTACACCAAGCACGGGAAGAAGTTCTGGCACAAGCACGTGAAGTGCCTGAAGCGTTACCGCTACTGACGCGGACCCGGCCCGGGAAATGCGCGGCCCCAGCCGCGCCTGAGAAAAGACCGCCGTCCCTCGGCGGTCTTTTCTCGTTCCCTGGAAACGGCGCAAGAATCACTCATCGGCGGTGTCCGTCCCGCCCGCCAGGCAGCGACCGCACTGGCCGCGAATGACGACGCCGTCGCAGACGAACCCCTCCCACCTGGCGGCGACCTGCGCCGTCAGCCGCTCCCACGGCCCGCCGCGCAGGGCGGCGACCCGGGCGCACCCGGTGCAGACGGCGTGCGCGTGCGGGTGGTCGGCCAGCCCGTAGGTGACGCGCCCGCCGATCTCCAGGGTGTGCACGAGCCGGATCCGTTCGAAGACGGCCAGCGTCCGGTACACGGTCGACAGGTCGAGGTGCCTCGACGCGGTGGCGCGCCGGTGGAGGGCGTCGGCCGTCAGGTGGCCGTCGGCGTCGGCGAGGACCCTCAGCAGCAGGACGCGGGGACGGGTGCTGCGGTATCCGGCGGCGCGCAGCCGCGCCAGCGCCCACCCGTGACGCCGCGCGGAGCCGGGCGGAGCGGGCCCTGGAGACGCCATGCCTGCATTGTTGATGCAGTTGCGACTTGTTTGCAATAGTGATCTCATGACGACGTACTCACTGCCGGATCTGCCCTACGACTACGCCGCGCTGGAGCCGGCCATCACCGGGGAGATCCTGGAGCTGCACCACAGCAAGCACCACGCCGCCTACGTCAAGGGCGCCAACGACACGCTGGAGAAGCTGGAAGAGGCCCGCGACAAGGAGCAGTACGGCGGCCTCGTCGGGCTGGAGAAGACGCTGGCCTTCAACGTGTCCGGGCACGTCCTGCACACGATCTTCTGGGACAACCTGTCGCCGGACGGCGGAGACCGCCCCGACGGCGCGCTGGGCGAGGCCATCGACGAGCACTTCGGCTCGTTCGAGGCGTTCCGGAAGCAGCTCACCAACGCGACCGCCACCGTGCAGGGCTCGGGCTGGGGCGTCCTCGGGTGGGAGCCCGCCGGGCAGCGCCTCATCGTGCAGCAGGTCTACGACCACCACGGCAACGTCGGCATCGGCTCGACCCCGCTGCTGGTGTTCGACGCCTGGGAGCACGCGTACTACCTGCAGTACCGCAACGTCCGCCCGGACTACGTCCAGAAGCTGTGGGACCTGGTCAACTGGAACGACGTCGCCGCCCGCTTCGCCGCCGCCAGGGCCGCCTGACGGTTCCACCCCCGCGAACCGCGGCGCCCACCAGGCCGGGATCATGCTCAGAACACGCTCCCTGCGGCCCGGTGGGCGCCGCCCGCGCGGAGGGCCTCAACGCCGGGCGTGGCGGATCCTCAGCCGCCCGAGACCCGTGGTCCCCGAGATGCGGATCCTCGGGCCGCCGGGACGGGAGCGGCGCGGGGTCCTGTAGAGCGGGCCCTTCCACCCGGTGCGCCGATCGGTGGGCCGGGCCGGGCGTTCACCGTCCCCTGCGCTGGTAGGTGCGGACCGACAGCGGAACGAACACCACCAGCAGCCCGGCCGACCAGAGCAGGACGGCGGCCACCGGGTGCGCGAGCGGCCAGGCCACGTCCCCGGATGGCGCACCCGGATTGCCGAACAGCTCCCGGGAGGCCGCGGTGAGTGCGCTGACCGGGTTCCAGTCGGCCACGAACCGCAGCCATCCCGGCATGCCGTCGGTCGGGACGAACGAGTTCGACAGCATCGTGAACGGCAGGAACAGCGGCGCCAGCTGGTCGGCGACCTGCTCGTCCTTCGCCACCAGGCCCGCGTAGACGCCCACCCAGCTCAGCGCGTACCGCAGCACGACCAGCAGCAGGAACGCCTGGACCGTGGGGAGCAGGCCGCGGTGCGGCTGCCAGCCCACCACCAGGCCCGCCGCCACCATGATGGCCAGCGCCAGCAGTCCGGCCAGCAGGTCCGCGCCGGTCTGCCCGAACGGCACCGCCGACCGCGCCATCGGCATGGAGCGGAACCGGTCCATCACCCCCCGGGACGCGTCGCTCGCCACCCGCAGCATGACGCCCATCACGGCGCTGAAGGTCACCATCGAGTACAGGCCCGGCATGAGGTACTCGCGGTAGTCGCCGCCGCCGGGCACCGTGATCGCGCTGCCGAACACGTACCCGAACAGCAGCACCATGAGGGCCGGGAAGACCAGCATGGCGACCAGCTCACCGGGCGCCTGCCGCACCCGGCCCAGCTCACGGCCGACCAGGGTCAGCCCGTCGGCGATCGTCCAGCGCAGGCGGTGGCCCGGCGACGTGGCGGCGGTGGTCATCGGACGGGCTCCTTCCGGTCGGTGAGGCGCAGGAACACCTCGTCGAGGGTGGGGCGGCGCAGGCTCACGTCGGCCACGGCGACCCCGGCGCGGTCGAGGTCGCGCACGATGTCGGCGAGCCGGAAGCCGCCGCCGGGCAGGGCGACGCTGAGCCGGTCGGCGCCGGTCATCGCGGGGTCGGTCCCGGCCAGCGCGTTCAGCACGGTCGCCGCCGGAGCCAGCGCGGCGGGGTCCTCGACGACGACGTCGAGGCGGTCCCCGATCGTGGCCTTCAGCTCGTCGGGCGTACCCGTGGCGATCACCCGCCCGTGGTCGACGACGGCGATGTCGTCGGCCAGCCGGTCGGCCTCGTCCAGGTACTGGGTGGTGAGCAGCACCGTGGTGCCGTCCGCGACCAGTTCGCGGACGCTGTCCCAGATCTCGCCCCGGCTGCGCGGGTCCAGGCCGGTGGTGGGCTCGTCCAGGAAGAGCACCTCGGGACGCAGGATGAGGCTGGCGACCAGGTCGAGGCGGCGGCGCATGCCGCCGGAGTACCCGGCGACCTGCCGGTCGGCGGCGTCCATGAGGCCGAACCGTTCGAGCAGCTCGTCGGCCCGCCGGTGCGCCTCGCGCCGGGACAGGTGGGAGAGGCGCCCGAACATGCGCAGGTTGCCACGGCCGGTGAGCTTCTCGTCCACGGCGGCGGACTGGCCCGCGAGCCCGATCCTGGCGCGCACCTTGCCGGCCTCGCGGACGACGTCGTATCCGGCGATGCGGGCGTGTCCGGCATCGGGATCGGACAAGGTCGCCAGGATGCGCACCGCGGTCGTCTTTCCCGCGCCGTTGG
>DATADI010000217.1:0-20104 GCA_036258615.1 Thermomonospora sp.
GACGTCCTCCGGTGACGGACGGTTTGCGCTCGCACCGCCAGCGGGAGAACCCGGTCTGTCAGGGGGAGAAGTGATGGTGCATCCGGACGACCCGCCCCCGGCCGTCGAACCACAGGTCGGCCATGCGGGCGCGGTCGTGGAGGGTGCCCAGGCGCTCCTGAGCGGCCCGGAACAGCCCCGCCAGCCGTTCCGGCTCCACCGGGGCGCCCCGGCGGGGATCGGCGGGCTCAGGGTGCAGCAGGGGCACGGTCAGGCGGACGTCCGCGCCGGGGGCCAGCGGGAGCGGCTCCTCGGGCCGCACGTCCACGGCCCGCAGCGTCTCGGGGCCGCCGCGCCGGTGCCTGCGGGCGGGGGCGAACAGCACCTCGCCGGGGCGCTCCCCCGGCTGCACCAGGCCGAACACCCGCGCCCGGCCGGCGTGCCGCGTCACGGGGCCGCCCGTGGCGGGGGCCGCCGGGGCCGCCCCGGACGCCGGGGTCACGGCGGTGTCCGGAGCGGTGTCCGGAGCGCCCGCCAGGGCCCCGGCGACGGTCAGCGCGACGAGGACACCGGCGGACAGGCCGCCCCACAGCCACCGCCGCGCACCCAAAACCCCAGGAGTCACAAGGACGGATCTACCCCGCCGCCAACCTGGCTCTTCTGACCTTGGGTAACTTTTAGAGCACGATCAGTCATACGGGAGGTCACTCGGCGCCGAGCGGCTCCGGCGCGGGCTCCCCGTCGCGGTGCGCCTGGTGGGCGAACTGGGTGCGGTACAGCTCCGCGTACAGGCCGCCCGCCAGCAGCAGGTCCTCGTGCCGCCCGCGTTCGGCGATCCGCCCGCCGTCGATCACCAGGATCTGGTCGGCCTCCCGGACGGTCGACAGCCGGTGCGCGATGACCAGCGAGGTCCGCCCGGCCAGCGCGGTCTTCAGCGCCCGCTGGACGGCCGCCTCGGACTCGGAGTCCAGATGGGCGGTGGCCTCGTCCAGGATCACCACCGAGGGGGCCTTGAGCAGCAGCCGGGCGATGGCCAGCCGCTGCTTCTCGCCGCCGGACAGCCGGTAGCCCCGGTCGCCCACCACCGTGTCCAGGCCGTCGGGCAGCGAGGCCACCAGGTCCCAGATGTGGGCGCCGCGCAGGGCGGCCACGATCTCCTCCTCGGTCGCCCCGGGGCGGGCGTACAGCAGGTTGGCGCGGATGGTGTCGTGGAACAGGTGGGCGTCCTGGGTGACGACGCCGACGGTGTCGCGCAGGGACTGCAGGGTCAGGTCGCGCACGTCGCGCCCGCCGATCCGCACCGACCCCTCGGTGACGTCGTACATCCGCGACACCAGGTGGGTGATGGTGGTCTTGCCCGCCCCGGACGGGCCGACCAGCGCGACCAGCTCGCCGGGCCGGGCGGTGAACGTCACGTCCCGCAGCACCTCGCGGCTGGGGGCGGTGTCGGTGCGGGCGATCGACTCCAGCGACGCCAGCGACACCTCCTCGGCCGCCGGGTAGCGGAAGCCGACCTTGCGGAACTCGACCGCAGGCGTCTCCCGCTTCAGCGGCACCGCCTCCGGCCGCTCGTCGATCATGGGCTTGAGGTCCAGCACCTCGAACACCCGGTCGAAGCTGACCAGCGCGGTCATCACGTCCACCTGGACGTTGGACAGCGCGGTCAGCGGCCCGTACATCCGGGTCAGCAGGGCCGCCAGCGCGACCAGCGTGCCGAGCTGGAAGCCGCCGTCCACGACCAGCACGCCGCCGACGCCGTAGACCATCGCGGTCGCCAGCGCCGCCACCAGCGTCAGGGCGGTGAAGAAGACCCGGCCGTACATCGCGGCGACCACGCCGATGTCACGGACCCGTCCGGCGCGCTCGGCGAACGTCGCGGACTCCTCGGCGGGCCGCCCGTACAGCTTGGCCAGCATCGCGCCCGCCACGTTGAACCGCTCGGTCATCAGCGAGCTCATCTCGGCGTCGAGCTGCATCTGCTCGCGGCTGACGTGCTGGAGCCGCCGCCCCACCCACTTGGCGGGCAGCACGAAGATCGGCAGCAGCACCAGCGCGATCAGCGTGACCTGCCAGGACAGCCACAGCATCGCGGCCAGCACCAGGACCAGGCTGATCACGTTGGACACCACCGAGGACAGGGTGGTGGTCAGCGCGCGCTGGGCCCCGATGACGTCGGTGTTGAGGCGGCTGATCAGCGAGCCGGTCTGCGCCCGCATGAAGAACGCCACCGGCATCCGCTGCACGTGGTCGAACACCTGGGTGCGCAGGTCGAAGATCAGGCCCTCGCCGATGCGGGCCGAGTACCACCGCTGGGCCAGCGACAGCACCGCCTCGACCAGCGCCAGCACGGCGACCGCCACGGCCAGCCAGACCACCACCGAGGACCGGCCGGGCAGCACGCCCCGGTCGATGATCGCCTTGAGCAGCAGCGGCCCGGCCACCACGATGCCCGCCGACACCGCGTTGAGGACCAGGAACAGCACCAGCTCCCGCACGTACGGGCGGGCGTAGCCGGAGATCCGCCGGACGGTCCCGGGCTTCAGCTTCTGCCGCGTGACCGAGCCGTCCCGGCGGAACGAGGCCATCACCTGCCAGCCGTTGCCCGGCATGCCCGGCATCCCCACATCGGCCTCCCGCGCGGTAATCAAGTAATCAGTCCGGACTACCTCAACGTACCGCCCGCCGGGCCGCTTCCCCGCTCAGCTCAGGGCGTAACGGGCACCTCAGCCGCCGAACATGGCCTTCAGCCTGCCGAGCTGCTCGCGCCGCTCGGCCGCGCACTGCTCCTCCAGGGTGTTGGCGGGGGCCTGGCGCAGCAGCCGCTGGGTGGCGGCGGCGGCCCCGGCGTCGATCGGCAGCAGGGCTGCGACCAGCTCGTCCACCGCCGCGTCGAGCCCGTCGCGCGGCGCGACCCGCTCGGCCAGGCCCAGCCGGATCGCCTCCTCGGCCTCCACGATGCGGGCGGTCAGGCAGATCTCGATGGCCCGGGAGACCCCGACGATGTCCACCAGGGGCTTGGTGCCGGTCAGGTCCGGCACCAGCCCCAGGGCGGGCTCCTTCATGCAGAACTTCGTGTCGTCGGCGATGACGCGGAGGTCGCACGCCAGCGCGAGCTGGAAGCCCGCGCCGATGGCGTGGCCGTGCACCGCGGCGATCGACACGATCTCCGGGCGGCGCAGCCAGAGGTAGCCCTCCTGCAGCTCGGCGATGAACCGGTCGCCGTCGGCGGGGTCGCCGCCGGTGGGCAGCCCGTCGCCGCCGGAGAACGTCTTCAGGTCGATGCCCGAGGAGAAGGACGGGCCCGCGCCGCGCAGCACGACCACCCGGACCGTCGCCGGCAGGGCCCCGCCGATCCGGGCGAGGGCCCGCCAGGTCGCCGGGGTCATGGCGTTGCGCCGCTCCGGCCGGTCCAGCGTGATCGTCGCGACCGCGCCGTCGACCGCCAGCCGCAGTCCCGCCGCCGCCAGCTCGCCGGCGGGCACCAGGTCCCGCTCCGTCGTGTTGTCCGCCACCGCGCCTCCTTGCGTGCCGTCATCGGCGACGGCGTGGCGGACCGGTGCCCGCCTGCCCGCCGCCGCGGACCGAACCCTACTCGGTCGGCCGCGGCGGCGAGCCGGGCGGTCTCACGCTCGATCGGGGGCGGGGCGGTCAGGCCTTCTTGCCGCGGGTCGCCCCTCCGCGACCGCGCAGGTTGACCCCGGACTCGGTGAGGATCCGGTGGATGAAGCCGTAGGAGCGGCCGGTGGCGGCAGCCAGGGCGCGGATGCTCTCGCCGGAGTCGTACCTCTTCTTGAGTTCCGCCGCCAGCTTGTCGCGCTCGGCACCGGTCACGCGGGTGCCCTTCTTAAGGGTCTCGGCCACGAGTACCTCCCGTAGTGATGTGGTGACCGCTGCGTTATCCCCCGCCATGATCAGTCATTCCCGCCGGATCGGCTACCCACTACGGCAGAAAAGATCTGCTTCCTTGCTGTGCTGGTCACGCAAGTGCGACCAGATCGGCAAACTCGTCACTCCAGATGTCCTCAACACCATCCGGCAGCAAAATCACTCTTTCCGGTCGGAGCGCCTCCACCGCGCCCTCATCGTGGGTCACGAGGACGATCGCGCCGGTGAAGGTGCGCAGGGCGGCGAGGATCTCCGCCCGGCTGGCCGGGTCGAGGTTGTTGGTCGGCTCGTCGAGCAGCAGCACGTTGGCGCTGGAGACCACCAGCATGGCCAGCGCCAGCCGGGTCTTCTCCCCGCCGGACAGCACGCCGGCGGGCTTGTCCACGTCGTCCCCGGTGAACAGGAACGAGCCCAGGATCTTGCGGACCTCGACGTCGGGGAGGTCGGGCGCCGAGGACCGCATGTTCTCCAGCACGCTGCGCTCCACGTCGAGCGTCTCGTGCTCTTGGGCGTAGTAGCCCAGCCGCAGGCCGTGCCCGGCCACCACCCGGCCGGTGTCGGGCTTGTCCAGGCCCGCCAGCAGTCGCAGCAGGGTGGTCTTGCCCGCGCCGTTCAGGCCCAGGATCACGACCCGGCTGCCCCGGTCGATGGCCAGGTCGACATCCGTGAAGATTTCCAAGGATCCGTACGATTTCGAC
This sequence comes from Thermomonospora sp., assembly GCA_036258615.1. Taxonomy (GTDB): domain Bacteria; phylum Actinomycetota; class Actinomycetes; order Streptosporangiales; family Streptosporangiaceae; genus Thermomonospora. The sequence continues at coordinate 4,563 of DATADI010000217.1, forward strand.
AAACCCTCCGCGGTGAGCGGAGTTCTTCCGCACGGAGCCGGTTCGGGAAAGCGGATCCGCGCGACCCGGTCGGACTGCCGCTCGCCCTCGACGCCCGCCAGCAGCTGCCGGGCCCGCCGGTCCATCTGCTGGGCGGCCTTGGCCTTGGTGGCCTTGGCGCGCATCTTGTCGGCCTGCGACAGCAGCGCCGCCGCCTGCCGCTGCGCGTTGGCCTGCTCGCGCCTGCGCCGCCGCTCGTCGGTCTCCCGCTGTTCCAGGTACGCCTTCCAGCCGATGTTGTAGACGTCGATGACGCAGCGGTTGGCGTCCAGGTGGAAGACCCGGTTGACGACGGCGTCCAGCAGCTCCACGTCGTGGCTGATGACCACCAGCCCGCCGGAGTGCCCGCGCAGGAACTCGCGCAGCCACACGATCGAGTCGGCGTCCAGGTGGTTGGTCGGCTCGTCCAGCAGCAGGGTCTCGGCGTCGGAGAACAGGATCCGGGCCAGCTCCACCCGGCGCCGCTGCCCACCGGACAGGGTGCCCAGCGGCTGGCCGAGCACCCGGTCGGGCAGCCCGAGGCTGGAGGCGATGGAGGCGGCCTCGGCCTCGGCGGCGTACCCGCCGAGCACGTGCAGCCGGTCCTCCAGGCGGCCGTAGCGGCGCACCGCGCGGTCGCGCTCGTCGCCGGTGGCGGTGGCCATGGCCTCCTCGGCGGCGCGCAGGCCGCGCATCACCTCGTCCAGGCCGCGCGCCGACAGGATGCGGTCGCGGGCCAGCTCCGCCAGGTCCACGCCGCGCGGGTCCTGGGGCAGGTAGCCGATCGACCCGGACCGGGTGACCGTGCCGCCGGCGGGCAGCGCCTCACCGGCCAGCACCTTGGTCAGGGTGGTCTTGCCGGCGCCGTTGCGACCCACCAGCCCCACCCGGTCGCCCGGGTTGACGCGGAAGGCGGCCTTCTCGATGAGCAGCCGGGATCCGGCGCGCAGCTCGAGGTCCGAAACGGTGATCACAGTGACAGGGCTCCCCGGGGAAAGACGGCCGCTCGCGGGCGCATGGAGACGACAGGTGGCCGGACGGCCTGGTCACGGCGAGGCGCGCCCGGGATCGGTCACCGCGGCGCGCCTGAAGGTGCTGTCATGTCGGGAGCGGCACCCGATCAGTGTACGGGACCCCGGTGGACGGCGGGGTCCGCGTGAGCGGCGTCACCTCCGGCCGCGCCCGGGGCGTGGCGGGCCGCCAGGCCGTCCAGGATGACGGTGGTCAGCGCGTCGTCGGGGCGGGCGCCGGGGCGGCAGACGGCGACGTTGAGCAGTCCGACGATCTCGCCGGGCGGGAGGTCGGGCCGCATCGCGCCCTCCCGCTGGGCGCCCTCGGCCAGTTCGGTGAACAGCACGTCCAGCGAGGCGGCCAGCGGCGCCAGCTCGGGATGCCCGGCCACCGTGCCCGACAGGGACTTGGTGAGCGCCAGCGGCAGCCCGGTGCACGCGACGACGACCTGCCGCAGCGCCTCCCAGCGCGGGATCGGCCGGGCCGCGATCTCGCGGCAGGCGGCCAGCAGCCGGGTCAGCGTGTCGGCGGCGATCTCCTCCAGCAGGGATCGCCGGTCGGGGAAGTGCCGGTAGAGGGTGCCCACGCCGAGCCCGGCCGCGCGGGCGATCTCCTCCATGGACACGCCGGGGCCCCGCTCGGTGAACAGCGCGACCGCGGCGCTGGTGATCAGCTCGCGGTTGCGGCGGGCGTCGGCGCGCACGGCCTGCTCCTCCCCGGATCGGAATGCGGGATTCAGGTTACTGTAGGCTGCCTGGCCGGAACCGGAATCTCCGCTTCATATTCTTGGAGGGCGACATGCGACTGGGCGTGGTGGTGCAGAGCGAGGGGCGGACGCTGGCGGACGTGGTCGCGCAGGTGCGGGCGGCGGCCGGGGCGGGGTTCGCCTCCGCCTACCTGACGCAGCGCACCTCGTGGGACGGGATCGGCCTGGCCGGGGCCGCCGCACGGGAGGTCCCGGGCGTCGAGGTGGGGGTGGCGGTGACGCAGACGTTCCCGCGCCATCCCCTGGCGCTGGCCGGTCAGGCGCTCACCGCCCAGGCGGTCGGCGAGGGCCGGTTCGTGCTCGGGGTGGGGCCGGGCCACTCGGGCGAGATCGAGGGACGGTTCGGCCTGCCGTTCGAGCGGCCCGCGCGGCACGTCCGCGAGTACCTGACCGTGTTGATGCCGCTGCTGCGCGGGGAGGCGGTGGACTTCCACGGGGAGACCCTCACCGCCGTGGGACGCGCGGAGGTGCCCGGGGTGACGCCGCCGCCCGTCCTGGTGTCGGCGCTCGGTCCGGCGATGCTGCGGGTCGCCGGGGAACTGGCCGACGGCACGGTCACCGTCTGGAGCGGCGCGGAGCTGATGGGCGAGTACGTCGTCCCGTCGCTCACCCGGGCCGCCGCCGCGGCGGGGCGGCCCGACCCCCGGGTCCTGGCGATCACGCTGGTCAGCGTCACGGCGGACCCTGACCGGGTGAAGGCCCGGATCGCCGAGGAGCTCGGCGCCGCCGGGAACCTGCCCAGCTACCGCGCGGTGCTGGACCGCCAGGGCCTGACGGGACCCCAGGACACGGTCGTCGCCGGGGACGAGGCGGCCGTGGAGCGGGCCCTGCGGTCCTTCGCCGACGCGGGCACGACGGAGCTGGTGGTCTCCCCCGCCGGGGACGAGGCCGAGCAGGCACGGACGCTGGAGTTCCTGGCCTCCCTCGGCGGGCGCGTCTGACCCTTCGCGGCGAGGGAACCGGGAGCGCGCCGGGCGCGTCAGGATCGTGACGATCACGATCTCCGAGGTGGCTCAATGCGGGTTCTCGCGCGTCTCGGCGTCCTCGCCGGGCTGGTGGCGGGCTGGACGGCGGCGGGCCTGGCGGGGCCGTCCTGGTCCTGCGGCTGCGGGGCGATGGTCACGTCCGGCTCCGCGCTGCGGGTGGACCGGGAGACCTCCATCGTCCGCTACGACGACCGGACCCGCACCGAGGAGATCGTCATGCGGCTGTCGGTCCGGTCACATGCCCGCGACGCGGCTTGGCTGTTCCCCACCCCGACACCCGCCCGTGTCGCGCTGGGCGAGCGCGACTGGTTCCGCCAGCTCGACGCGCTCACCGAGCCGCGCGTGGTCAAGCGGCGGCGGTGGTGGGGACGGCCGGACGGCGACGGCACGTCGGGCGCGGCACCGGGAGCCGCCCAGGGCGGCGGGGTCAGAGTCCTCGGGGAGCAGCGCCTGGGTCCGTTCCAGGTCGCCACGCTGGCCTCGGGCGACTCCCGGGCGCTGGCCGCGTGGCTGTCCCGCAACGGGTACCGCCTGAGTCCCCGGCTGGAGGCCGCACTGCGGCCCTACGTGGAGCGGCGGTGGACGTACGTCGCGGTGAAGCTGGCCCCCGGCTCGGGGAAGGTCCTGACCGGCGACCTGGACCCGCTGCGGGTGACGTTCCGCAGCGACGAGATCGTCTACCCGATGCGGCTGTCCCGCCTGGCCGCCTCCGACCAGGCGGTGCACCTGTACGTGCTGGGCGCGCACCGGGTGGCGCACCACGGGCCGCGCGGGCGGGTGTCGGCGGTGACGTTCGCGGGCTGGGTGGAGCCCCGGCAGGTGACCGCGCCGGGGCTGCGCGACCTCCTCGGCGGGCGGCTGTTCCTGACCGAGACGGTGCACGAGGGCCTGGCACCGGAGTCCATCGACGACGACTTCCGGTACCGCTACACCGCCGACACCCCGTACCGGGAGGTCGAGTACGAGACCGAGTACGTCACGTTCCTCGGCGTCCCGGCGGGTCACGCGCTCGTCGCCGGCGGCCTCCTCGTCGTGGGCGGCGCGGCGGCGGGGGCCGTCACTGCCGTTCGGCGGCGAGGCGCTGCTGGATGACGCCCTGCAGGCGCTGGAGCCCCCCGACGCCGAGCATGCCGATCTGGCCCTCCAGGTCGCGCACCAGCGTGTCGGTGTCGGCGACGACCTCCGAGGACTGCATCAGCACGGTGCCCTGCCCGGTGAAGTCGAACTGGTGCTCCTCACCGGAGGTGCCGCCGACCCCGAACATCATGCGGGCCGCGCCCAGCACCCCGCGCATGTAGGAGTGGTCGTAGTGGTGGGACGGCGAGGGGCAGTCGGCCCACCCCAGCAGCGCCTGCGGGTCCACCCGGATCGGCGGCTCCACGAAGTGCACCGGCCCGTTGGAGGCGGCGATGAACCGGCCGGTGCCGATCAGCGTCAGGAAGCCGGGGATGATCGACTGCTTCAGCTCCAGGCCGGGCTCGAACGCCAGCAGGTTGCCCGCCCGCACCGTCAGGTTGCCGTCGTCGAGGTCGTAGGAGTTGACGTCGAAGCCCCGGTCGGCGAGCAGCAGCTTGCCCTGCCCCTGGGCGACGATCCAGTCGTGGGCGTACAGCGGCGAGTGGAAGTGCGCGGCCACCAGCGAGTCCAGCGGCCCGGCCGACAGCGCCTCGAACCGGATCTGCCCGTAGTAGGCGATCATCTTCCCCTTCTGCGTGAACCACTGGCCGTTCAGGTCCACGACGAAGGCGTAGGGGTTGACGTTGTCGTTGGACGGCAGGGTCATCGGGTTGTACGTGGGGATGCTCACGGACGCCTCAGATCTTCTTCTCGCTGGCCTGCACGTACACGATGCCGTGGCCGCTCAGTTCGAGCTGGAAGGCCTCACCCGAGCCGCGGCCGACCATGTCCCGCCAGCCGAGGGAGGTGGACAGCTTGTTGCGCACCTGCCCCCGGTGGGCCACGTACGCCTGGGGGTCCACGTGGACGGGCCGGTCGGGGCTGATCGGCAGCTCCACCACGCCGCCGTGCGACAGCAGCGCGCACGACCCGTGCCCGGTCAGGGTCGTGGTGAACAGGCCCTGCCCGGTCACCTGCCCGCGGATCACACCGCTGAGGCCGCCCTGCTCGCCGAGGAACATGGTCCCGGCCTGCAGGCTCGCGTCGTACACCAGCAGGCGGTCGGCCTCCACGTAGAGGGTGTCGCCGGCGAGGTCCACGACGGTGACGTGCAGGCCGCCGTGCCCGAACATCGCGCTGCCCTGCCCGGTGACGTGCATGAGCGGGCTGCTCTCCCCCGCCAGCGCGCGGCCGAGCGTGCCGCCGATGCCCTGCCCGGCGGTCGCGGTCGGCTCGAAGCGCACCTGGCCGACGTAGGCGAGCATCGCCCCGCGCTTGCTGTACAGCTCCTGGCCCGGCCCGACCGGCGCCTGGATCATCTTGTGGTTGATGGGGCTGAACGCCGGCATCTCAGACCTCCAACATCCCGCCGTCGCGCTCGGCCGGCTGGACGTACACCAGCCCGTGGCCCTGGTACCGGAACTGCACGCTCTCCCCCGAGCCCTGGCCGAGGACCGTCCGCCAGTTGACGTCGGTCACGATGTCCTGCTGGAGCTGCCCGATGTGCCCCACGTACGCCTGCGGGTCCACGCACAGCGGCATCCCCGGCGTCACCTCCAGGGCGATCGCCGGGCCGTCGGACAGGATCGCCACCATGCCCAGGCCCTCGACCTTGGTGGTCGCCAGGCCCTGCCCGGTGCCCATCCCCCGCAGCCCCACGAACTGCACGCCCGTCCGCAGCTGGCCGTCGAGCGCCAGCAGGCTCTCCGACTCCACGTACAGCGTGTCGCCCTGGAGCGGCACGAGGGTGACCTCGGTGGCCTCGTGCGCGAGGTACACGGTGCCGTGCCCGGTGACCTCCATGAGCGTCATGCCCTCGCCCGCCACGCGGCGGCGGATGGCGCCGCGCAGGCCCTCGCCCCCGCTCATGCCCTGCCGCTTGAAGTTCATCTGGCCGTCGTAGGCGACCATGGACCCGTTCAGCGCCCGGATCGTGTCGCCCATCAGATCGACGGCGAGCATCCTGGAGCCTTGCAACCGAAACTGCGCCACGATGCCACAACATACTGGCTCGGCGGCCGGGTGGCCCAGATCACCCCTCATCCAAGGCGCACCGGATCGGGGAGGATGTCCCCATGTGGTTCACAGGCGAGCGCCGTGGCGGCCGGCGCTGGATCGTCCCGGTGCTGACGCTGGCGGCGGGAGTGGGGGTGGCGGCGGTGCTGGCGGCGCGGGACCGCACGGGCACGGGCCTGGCCGCCCTGGCGGTGCTGGCCGGGTACGCGGCGCACCTCGGGTACCGCCGGGACGAGCCCGCGCTGCCGGTGAGCGCCGCGTTCGGCAGCGGGCACCGGGCGCGGGCGCACCTGCGGTCCGCCGCCGTCACCGGGGACGTGCTGGTGGCGGCGCTGGTCGCCGCGGTGGTGGTGGAGGCGCTGCGCGGCGGGGACGTCGCCCCCTACGCCTGGCTCGCGGCGCTGGCCGGGGGCGTGTACGCGCTGTCGGCGATGGTGACGGGGCGCGGCATGTAGGTTGGCCGAATTCTGGGTTAACTTCCCCACACATATCCCGTTTGCCCTGTTCGGCAGGGCATGATGCGGCTGTGTCCCCCATGGATGTCCTGCTCCCGGCGCCCGCCGTGTTCCACCCGGTGGTGGACCTCGGCTCGGGCGCCGTGGTGGCGGTCGCCGCCCAGTGCGAGCCCGCCGGCTCGACCGCGCATCCCATGGCCGACCCCGCCCGCGAGGACCTGCGGCGGGCGCTGCTGGCCGCCCGCGCAGCGGCGGAGATCGGGACCTCGCTCCCCCTCCAGCTGACGCTGCGCGCCGAGACCGTCGCCCAGGGCCGCCACGCCCTGGTCGAGCTCCACCAGGGACTGGTCGAGACCGGCCGCCGTCCCAACGAGATCATCATCTGCGTCACCGGGGGCTTCGCGCCCGCCCAGCGCCCGGTGATCAACGCCGCCCTGCACGAGCTGCGCAAGGCCGGCTACCTGATCGGGCTGGCCGGCCTCGGCGCCGCCTACACCCCGCTGGACCTGCTGGTGGACGGGCTGCCGTACCTGGTGCGGCTGGATCCGGAGCTGGCGCGGCGGTCCTGTTCCGACCCGCGCCGCTCGGCGCTGGTCGCCGCGCTGGTGGAGATGGCGCACCGGATCGGCACGCACGTCCTGGCACCCGGCCTGGCCACCGAGGCGCAGGTGCTGCACCTGCGCGAACACGGCGTCCGGCTGGTGCAGGGGCCGGTGCTGGCGCCGCCGGAGTGGCGGCCGGGGATGCGGGTCACCGTGCCCGTCGCCGCCGAGGACCCGGCACCCCGCCCCACGGCGGCCGACCTGGGCCCCCGGGTGTCGGAGTTCACGCTCCCGGCGGTGACGATGCCGCTGGACGCCACCGCCGACGCGGTGCTGAACGCCTTCGACTCCGAACGGGGCATCTCCTGCGTCGTGCTGGTCGACGCCCACCAGCGGCCCCGCCACACGGTGGACCGGACACGGTTCCTGCTGAAGCTGTCGGGGGCCTACGGGCACGCCCTGCACGCCCAGAAGCCCGCCGCCCGGCTGGCCGACCCGCCCCGGCTGGTGCCCCGGACGGTCCCGGCCATCGCGGCGCTGCGGGCGGCCGGGCGCGACCACGAACGGGTCTACGACGACCTGGTCGTCACCGACGAGATCGGCCGCTGCCTGGGGATCGTCCGGGTCAGCGACCTGATCCGCAGCCTGTCCCCCTGACCCCCCGGCGGCCTCAGGCCCGGCCGCCCTCCCCCTCGGCGATCTCCTGCGCCAGGATCGCCGCCTGCACACGGCTGCGCAGGCCCAGCTTGCCCAGGATCCGGCTGACGTGGGTCTTGGTGGTGGTCTCGGCCATCGACAGCCGCCCGGCGATCTGGCCGTTGGTGAGCCCCTCCCCCAGGCAGCGGAACACCTCCCGCTCCCGGGGGGTCAGCTCGGCCAGGCCCGGCGGCGGCGCGGCGGCCGGGGCCGCCCCGGGACGGGAGGCGAACGCGCTGATCAGGCGGCGGGTCACGGCGGGCGCGAGGACGCCGTCCCCGGCGGCCACCGTCCGCACCGCCTCCAGCAGCCGGTCGGCGTCGATGTCCTTGAGCAGGAACCCCGCCGCGCCCGCCCGCAGCGCCCCGAACACGTACTCGTCCACGTCGAACGTGGTCAGGACCAGCACGTCGGCCCCGGTGCCGCCCAGCTCGCGGGTGGCGGCGATCCCGTCCAGCTCCGGCATCCGCACGTCCATCAGCACCACGTCCGGGCGCAGCTCGCGGGCCAGCTCCACCGCCCGGCGGCCGTCGGCGGCCTCCCCGACCACCGTCATGTCCGGCGCCGACCGCAGGATCAGCACCAGCCCGGCCCGCACCGCCGCCTGGTCGTCGGCCACCAGCACCCTGATCACGCCGTTCCTCCGTCCATGCCCGCGCCGTCCTCCGGGGCGGAGGTCGGCAGTTCGGCCCGCACCCGCCAGCGGTCCCCGGCGGGCCCCGCCGAGAACGTCCCGCGCAGGATCGACGCCCGCTCCCGCATCCCCACCAGCCCGCTGCCCGAACCCGGCAGCTCGGTCCGCTCCGCGCCCAGGGGGCTGTCGACGGTCACGCACACCCGGTCCGGGCGGTGCTCGACCCGGACCTCCGCGCGGCCGGGACCGGCGTGCTTGAGCACGTTGGTCAGCGACTCCTGCGCGATCCGGTACGCCGCCAGCTCCACCGCCGCGGGCAGCTCCCCGGGCGTCCCCGACACCTCCAGGCCCACCGTCAGGTCCGGGCGGGTGGCGCGTTCCACCAGCCCTTCCAGGTCCGCCAGCCGGGGCGCGGCGGGCGGGTCGGCGTCCTGGCCGGGTTCCTCCCGCAGCAGGCCGATCATCCGGCGCATCTCCGCCAGCCCCTGCACGCTGTTGTCCCGGATCACGTGCATCGCCTCCAGGATCGCCGCGCGGTCCAGGCCGGGCAGCCGCAGCACCGCCGAGGAGTGCAGCGCCACCGCGCTGAGGTGGTTGGCGACCACGTCGTGCAGCTCACGGGCCATCCGGGCGCGCTCGGCCGCGACGGCGTTGCGGCGGTCCAGCTCCCCGAGCCGGGCGAGCTGCTCGGCCCGCTGCCGCTCCAGCTCGGCCTTGTCCCGGTGGTCGCGGACGACCATCGCGGTCAGCACCGGCCCCACCCAGGTCATCCCGGCGACTCCGCCGGTCACCACGATCAGGCTCCACTCGGAGAGCCACAGGCCGACGCCCCCGGACAGCAGCAGGGTCACCGCCACCGTGACGCCCAGCAGCCGCTCGGCCGTCCGCCGCGGGCCGTACAGGCTGGCGGCGTACAGGGCGTCGGTGTAGACCAGCAGGGTGCCCAGGCTGGGGCCCATGACGAGGTCGGCGACGCTGGCCGGGGTCGCGACCGCCAGCCCGGTCAGCGGGCGGGTGCGGCGGAACAGCATCGCCGCGCACACGCCCAGCAGCGGCAGGAACCGCCAGCCGAGGGCCGGACCGGGCCGGTCCTCGTCCCAGGTGACGTAGCCGTGGGCGCTCAGGAACAGGCATCCGCCGGCCAGCGCCGCGACGGCGAGCAGCGTGTCCTGGCGGGTCGTGAAGCGCACGCGTACATCTCACCATCCGCCCGCTCCTCCCGGGCGGCGACCCCGCGGCGGGCCCGTACATCCTTCGCAGGACCCCGCATCTCGTCAGGCGCGCCGACGATCCGGCGCGGTCCCGCCGAGACGATGGAAGGGACGCATGACGAGGAGACACCGTGATTCTTGCGATCATCGCCGCCTGTGAAATCGGGTTCTGGGTGTTCCTGCTGGCCGGGCTCGCCGCCCGCTACCTGCTGCGCCGGCGCCGGACCGGGGCGGCGCTGCTGGTGTGCGTGCCGCTGGTGGACCTGGTGCTGCTGGTCGCCACCGTGATCGACCTGCGGGGCGGGGCCACCGCGGACTTCACGCACGGGCTGGCCGCCGCCTACATCGGCTTCTCGGTGGCGTTCGGGCACAGCCTGATCCGGTGGGCCGACCGGCGGTTCGCGCACCGGTTCGCCGACGGGCCGCCGCCGCCCAAGCCGTCCAGGTACGGGATGGAGCGCGCCAAATACGAGTGGCGGGAGTTCGGCAAGGCCGTCGTGGCGTGGGCGGTGAGCTGCCTGCTCCTGCTCGGCGCGATCGCGATGGTCGGCGACGCCGACCGGACCGAGGCGCTGGCCGGGTGGATCGGCCGGCTGTCGTTCGTGCTGGGCATCTGGTCGCTGTGGCCCATCACCTACACGCTGTGGCCCAGCAAGCCCAAGGAGGGCTGACAGAACGCACGAAGGCGCCGCCCCGGCCGGGGACGGCGCCTTTCCCGTGCGAACGAGGGCTCAGACGTTGAACCCGAGGGCGCGCAGCTGCTCGCGGCCCTCCTCGCTGATCTTGTCCGGGCCCCACGGCGGCAGCCAGACCCAGTTGATCTTCACGTCCCTGACCAGGCCGTCCAGCGCGCTGGCCGCCTGGTCCTCGATCACGTCGGTCAGCGGGCAGGCCGCGCTGGTCAGCGTCATGTCCAGGGTGGCCACCTCGTCCACGACGTCGATGCCGTAGACCAGGCCGAGGTCCACGACGTTGATGCCGAGCTCGGGGTCCACCACGTCCCGGAGCGCCTCGAGGATCTCCTCGTGCTCCTCGGCGATCACGCCGACGGCGCTGTCCGGCTCGGCGCCGGCCGCGGCGGCCGGGGTCTCGGTCTCGCTCATGATGCTGCCCCTCCCAGGGCTCGGGCGGTCGCGTCCTTCCACGCCATCCAGGCGAGCAGGGCGCACTTGACGCGGGCGGGGTACTTCGACACCCCGGCGAAGGCGACGGCGTCCTGGAGGACGTCCTCGTCGGGCTCGGCCTGGCCGCGCGACTGCATCAGGGCCAGGAACTCCTCCTCCAGCACCATCGCCTCCTTGACCGGCAGCCCGATCACCAGGTCGGCCATCACCGAGGCGCTGGCCTGGCTGATCGAGCAGCCCATCGAGTCGTAGGAGACGTCGGCGACACGGGCGTCGTCGCCGTCGCCCTCCAGGTGCACCCGGAGGGTCACCTCGTCGCCGCAGGTCGGGTTGACATGGTGGACCTCGGCCTCGAACGGCTCCCGCAGCCCCTTGTGCAGGGGGTTGCGGTAGTGGTCCAGGATGATCTCCTGGTACATCGACTCGAGCTGCATACGGTCCTTCCTTGGCCGACCTGTGTCGATCAGGTTCAACAGCCGACGTGCCTACGCTGTTCCGAAGAACTTCTGGGCGTGCCGCACCCCGTCGGCGAGGGCGTCGACGTCGGCGGTCGTGTTGTACACGTACAGCGACGCCCGGGTGGTCGCCGGGATGCCGTACCGGCGGCACAGCGGCCACGCGCAGTGGTGCCCCACCCGCACGGCCACGCCCAGCTCGTCCAGCACCTGCCCCACGTCGTGCGGGTGCAGGTCGTCCACGACGAACGAGACGGTGCCGCCCCGCGCCTCGGTGGTGCGCGGCCCGATGATCCGCACGCCGGGGATCTCGCCGAGCCGCTCCAGCGTGTAGGCGGTCAGCTCCTCCTCGTGCGCGGCCACCGCGTCCATGCCCAGCTCGGACAGGTAGTCGCAGGCGGCGGCGAGCCCGACGGCCTGCGCGGTCATCGGCACCCCGGCCTCGAAGCGCTGCGGCGGCGGCAGGAAGGTGGAGCCCTCCATCCGCACCACCTCGATCATCGACCCGCCGGTGATGAACGGGGGCAGCGCCTCCAGCAGCTCCCGGCGGCCCCACAGCACGCCCACCCCGGACGGCCCGAGCATCTTGTGCCCGGAGAACGCCAGGAAGTCCGCGCCCAGCGACCGCACGTCCACCGGCTGGTGCGGCACCGACTGCGCCGCGTCCAGCAGCACCAGCGCGCCGACCGCGTGGGCCCGGTCGATGATCCGCCGCACCGGCGGGACCGTTCCCAGCACGTTGGACTGGTGCGTCAGCGCCACCAGCTTCGTGCGCTCGTTGACCAGGGTGTCCAGCTCGTCCAGGTCGAGCCGGCCCTCGTCGGTGACGCCGAACCAGCGCAGCGTCGCCCCGGTCCGCCGGCAGAGCTGCTGCCAGGGCACCAGGTTGGCGTGGTGCTCCATCTCGGTGACGACGATCTCGTCGCCCGGCCCGACCCGGAACCGCTCCGCCTCGGGACCGGCGGTGGCGGCGTTGCTCATCGCGTACGCCACCAGGTTGATGCCCTCGGTGGCGTTCTTGACGAACACGATCTCACCCGGGACCGCCCCGACGAACGTCGCGACGGTCGCCCGCGCGGTCTCGAACGCGTCGGTCGCCTCCTCGGCCAGCAGGTGCGCGCCCCGGTGGACGGCGGCGTTGTGCCGCTCGTAGAACTCCCGCTCGGCGTCCAGCACGGCGCGGGGCTTCTGCGAGGTGGCGCCCGAGTCGAGGTAGACCAGCGGACGCCCGCCGCGCACCGTCCGCGACAGCAGGGGGAAGTCCTTCTTGATCTCCTCGGGAAGCAGGGTCATGAGGATGCGCCCGCCTTCACGTACTTCTCGTAGCCCTCGTTCTCCAGCACCTCGGCCAGCTCGGGGCCGCCCGCCTCGACGACCCGCCCGGCGGCGAAGACGTGCACGTGGTCCGGCTTCACGTACCGCAGGATGCGGGTGTAGTGCGTGATCAGCAGGACCCCGGTGTCGCCGGTGGCGCCGAACCGGTTGATGCCCTCGGAGACGACCTTCAGGGCGTCCACGTCCAGGCCGGAGTCGGTCTCGTCCAGCACCGCGATCTTCGGCTTGAGCAGCTCCAGCTGGAGGATCTCGTGGCGCTTCTTCTCACCGCCGGAGAAGCCCTCGTTCAGGCTCCGCTGGGCGAAGGCCGGGTCGATGGACAGCGCCTCCATCGCCTCCTTCATCTCCTTGGTGAACTGCCGCAGCTTGGGCGCCTCGCCGCGCACCGCGGTGACCGCCGAGCGCAGGAAGTTCGACACCGACACCCCCGGCACCTCCACCGGGTACTGCATCGCCAGGAACAGCCCGGCGCGGGCGCGCTCGTCCACGCTCATCGCCAGCACGTCCTCGCCGTCGAGGGTGACGGAGCCGGAGGTGACCTCGTACTTGGGGTGCCCGGCGATCGCGTACGCCAGGGTGGACTTGCCGGAGCCGTTCGGCCCCATGATCGCGTGCGTCTCGCCGGACCGGACGGTCAGGTCGACGCCGCGCAGGATCTCCTTGGACCCGTCGGAGCCGTCGCCGACGGAGACGTGGAGGTCGCGGATCTCTAGCGTGGCCATATCTGTCTCGAACCTCTGTCTGTGGGTCAGTCGCCGGAGCCGGGACGCAGCGACACGTGCACGTCGCCGTCGGTGACCCGGATCCGGTAGGTCGGCACCGGCTGGGTGGCCGGCGGGTTGGTGGGCTTGCCGGTGCGCAGGTCGAAGCAGGAGCCGTGCAGCCAGCACTCGATCGTGCCGTCGTACACCTCGCCCTCCGACAGCGCCACCTCGGCGTGCGAGCAGACGTCGTGCAGCGCGAACACCTCGCCGCCGGTGCGGACCAGCGCCACCGGGGTGTCGCCGATCTCCACGGCCAGCGCCCCGTCCTCGGGGATGTCCGCCAGGGCGCACACCTTCACGAAGTCCTGGCTCTCGCTCACCGGTCCAGCTCCGCCTCGATCGCGGCGACCACCTGGTCGCGTACCTCGGGGACCTCGATCCGCTCGACCAGCTGGCCGAGGAAGCCGCGGACCACCATGCGCCGGGCGGCGTCGCGGGTGATGCCCCGGGCCTGCAGGTAGAACAGGTGCTCGTCGTCGAGCCGGCCGCTGGCGCTGGCGTGGCCCGCGCCGACCACCTCGCCGGTGAGGATCTCCAGGTTGGGCACGGAGTCCACCCGGGTGCCGTCGGTGAGCACCAGGTTGCGGTTCAGCTCGTAGGTGTCGGTGCCCTCGCCCTCGGCCCGGATGATCACGTCGCCGATCCAGACGGTGTGGGCGTCCTGGCCCTGCAGCGCGCCCCGGTAGTCGACCCGGCTGCGGCAGTGCGGCACCGCGTGGTCGACCAGCAGCCGGTGCTCCAGGTGCTGGGCGGCGTCCACGAAGTACACCCCGTACAGCTCGGCGTCGCCGCCGGGCGCGTCGTAGGCGACCGAGGGGGCGATCCGCACCAGGTCGCCGCCCAGCGACACCACGAAGTGGGTGATCCGCGCGTCGCGGGCCAGCCGGGCGTGCTGGTGGGACAGGTGGACCGCGTCGTCGTTCCAGTCCTGCAGGCTGATCACCGACAGCCGGGCGCCGTCGCCGACCACGAACTCCACGTTGTCGGCGTAGGTGGCCGAGCCGCGGTGGTCGAGCACGATCGTCGCCTGCGCGAACGGCTCGGCGACCACCGTGGTGTGGCCGTAGGCGGCCTGCCCGGCGTCCTCACCGCGCAGCCGCAGCACGGTCGGCGCGGAGGCGACCGCCTCCTTGGGCACGGTGACGACGGTGGCCTCGGTGAACGAGGCCCACGCCTGGGCGCTCACCCGGTCGCCCGGGGTGTAGGCGCGGCCGAGGCGCGGGTCGTCGCGGCCCACACGCTCGACCTTGACCTCGGGCGCGGCGTCCACCTCGACGAGCACCTTGCCGAGGCCCTCGGCGCCCTTGTGCAGGTTCCGCAGGCGGCGCAGCGGGGTGAACCGCCACTCCTCCTCGCGGCCGGTGGGCACCGCGAAGTCGGCCACGTCGAACGAGGACCGCTCGTGCAGGGTCGACAGAGGCTTCGTGTCCAGCCCCATCAGCCGACGGCTCCTTCCATCTGCAGCTCGATCAGGCGGTTCAGCTCGAGCGCGTACTCCATGGGCAGCTCACGGGCGATCGGCTCGACGAAGCCGCGCACGATCATCGCCATGGCCTCGTCCTCGGTCAGGCCGCGGCTCATCAGGTAGAACAGCTGGTCCTCCGACACCTTGGAGACGGTGGCCTCGTGGCCCATCTCCACGTCGTCCTCGCGGACGTCGACGTAGGGGTAGGTGTCGGACCGGCTGATCTGGTCGACCAGCAGCGCGTCGCACTTCACGGTGGACCTGGAGTGCTCGGCGCCCTCCTGGACCTGGACCAGGCCCCGGTAGGAGGTGCGCCCGCCGCCGCGCGCCACCGACTTGGAGACGATGGTGCTGGAGGTGTGCGGGGCCGCGTGCACCATCTTGGCGCCCGCGTCCTGGTGCTGGCCCTCACCGGCGAACGCGATCGACAGGGTCTCGCCCTTGGCGTGCTCGCCCAGCAGGTACACCGCCGGGTACTTCATGGTGACCTTGGAGCCGATGTTGCCGTCGACCCACTCCATGGTCGCGCCCTCGTAGGCGACGGCGCGCTTGGTGACCAGGTTGTAGACGTTGTTCGACCAGTTCTGGATGGTCGTGTACCGGCAGCGGGCGTCCTTCTTGACGATGATCTCGACGACCGCCGAGTGCAGCGAGTCCGAGGAGTAGATCGGCGCGGTGCAGCCCTCGACGTAGTGGACGTAGGCGCCCTCGTCGACGATGATCAGCGTCCGCTCGAACTGGCCCATGTTCTCGGTGTTGATCCGGAAGTAGGCCTGGAGCGGGATCTCCACGTGCACGCCCGGCGGCACGTAGATGAACGAGCCGCCCGACCACACGGCGGTGTTGAGCGCGGCGAACTTGTTGTCGCCGACCGGGATCACCGAGCCGAAGTACTCCTGGAAGATCTCCGGGTGCTCGCGCAGGCCGGTGTCGGTGTCGACGAAGATG
>DATADI010000218.1:0-3027 GCA_036258615.1 Thermomonospora sp.
CGTGGGTGTTAGCTCGGAGGGCTGTCGGGTAGCCGTACCCGGGTAGTGACGTGAACCTTACGGAGGCAGCGATGAGCAGGCCGGAGCGGGAGGAGCCGCAGCGCGAGCCGGAGGGCCGTGAACCTGGGGCGAGTTCCGGGCTGGAGAGTCGGCCGCAGGATCGTGTCGTTCCTGGTACTGCCGGTGCGGCCGAGGGGTATCAGGCCGGGCAGGACGACATGCTTGCCGGGGTCGAGGCTCGGCCCGGTGAAGAGGCTCAGCCGCCTACCGAGGGGCGGGGGCGTTCTGAGCAGGCGGATCTCCCTGCGGGTGACGAGGGGGACCGGCCGTCCGAGGACATCGACGGGCAGCAGTCCGGGGGGCGGGCTTGAGTTTCACGCGCGTCGCTCGGGGATGGGGCGATCGACCGGTGCTGCGGTAGGTGAGGTCCGTGGGGCTGAGGTGATGGGCTGAGGTGATCCGGGGTGTGTGACCAGCCATCGCCATGGTGGGGCCACGGGGCCTTGCCGACCGCTGCCGACCGCTGCCGACCGCTGATCGCCTTGCGGGAACGGGCCGTTGACGGCCGTTCGGTGCCCGTTGGGGATGCCTGGCCTCGTCGCCGGTGCCGCCGTGCGGATGTGGCCTGGAGCGGGCGGCGGCCGGGGGAAGGAGGCGGTTGTGGAGAGGATGCTGGCGGGGCGGTTGGTCGTGTCGCGGCGGGAACTGCGGATGGCGGAGGTTCCCGTGCCGTCGCCGGGGCCTGGGGAGGTGCTGGTCAAGGTCGAGGCGGCGGGGGTCTGCCTGTCGGACGTGCATCTCATCGAGGGCATGTTCGTACCCCCGCTGTTGAAGGGGGACGAGGTGACCCTCGGGCACGAGGTCGCGGGGACCGTACGGGAGATCGGCGAGGGGGTCACGGGGCGGCGGCTCGGTGAGCGCGTGCTGTTGCAGGCGGGGGAGCAGCGGGACGGGCTGATCCACACGCGCGGGGTGGACTACGACGGCGGGTGGGCGGAGTACGCGGTGGCGACGGCGTCGACGGTGGTGCCGATTCCGGATGATCTGTCGTTCGAGCAGGCGTGTTTCATCCCGGACGCGGTGTCGACGCCGTGGGCGGCGATCGTGGGCACGGCCGCCGTACGGCCGGCCGAGGCGGCGGGGGTCTGGGGTGTGGGCGGGCTCGGCGCGCACGGGGTGCAGTTGCTGCGGCTGGTCGGTGCCATGCCGGTGATCGCGGTCGATCCGCTTCCGGCGGCACGGGAACGGGCGCTGGAGTTCGGGGCGGACCTGGCGCTGGACTCGGCGGACCCCGGGCTGCGGGGGAGGATCATGGAGGCCACCGGCGGACATGGGCTGGACGCCGCGTTCGACTTCGCCGGGGTGCCCGCGGTGCGGGAGCAGGCGGTGACCTGCCTGGCCCGGGGTACCGAGACGTTGCGCGGTGGGCGGCTGGTGCTCGTCGGCCTCACCGACCGGCCGCTGACGATCACCGACGGGACGACCTTCAGCGCCGCCTCCCAGGCCGTGCTGGGCCACTACGGGTCCAGCGCCCAGCACGTGGTCGACCTGGTGAAGCTGGTCGCCGGGCACCGCGTGGAGTTCTCCCGGTCGGTCAGCGAGGTACTGCCCCTGGCGGAGGCGCCCCGCGCGGTCGAACGACTGGAGACCAAACAGGGCGACCCCATCCGCATCGTCCTCCGCCCCTGACGCCCACCCGGGAAGACTCCCCGTGCGTCGTCGGCGACCGACGACCCACGGCGTTTCACCCACCACACCGCACTTGCAGATCGCAGCTGACAACGGCACGGCCCCCTCAACGTGGACCGCGGAACGTAGGCCCCGGCCCTGGGCGAGTGGGCCCAGGGCTGGGGACTGAGTCTGGGTGCCGTGTTGGCGTCGCCGCCCTGCCAGGGACGTTCGCTCTGGGGCGGCGGGTCGGGTGTTGGAGGCGCCTAGCCCTGGTCGAGGTCGCGGCGGAGGTCTTCGGGGAACTTGCGGGTGTCGCGGGGCTCGACGTACGGCTCCTCGTCGCTCGGGTGGCCCTCGGCGATGGCGCGGCCTCGCTGGAGTTCGGCGTTCAGTTCGGCGCCGAGCAGCAGGGCGATGTTGCTGATCCACAGCCAGACCAGGAAGATGATCACACCGGCCAGGCTGCCGTAGGTCTTGTTGTACGACCCGAAGTTGGCCACGTAGAGGGCGAACCCGCCGGAGGCGAGCAGCCACACCACCAGCGCGAGGATCCCGCCGGGCGTCACCCAGCGGAAGCCCTGCCGGGCGTTCGGCGACGCCCAGTACAGCAGCGCGAACAGGAAGCTGATCGCGACCAGCATCACCGGCCACTTGGCGAGGTTCCACGCGGTCACCGCCGCCGAGCCGAGTCCGAGCAGGTCACCGGCCTTCTGCGCGAGGGGGCCGGAGACCACGACGGCGATCGCCGAGGCCGACAGCAGCACCAGCGCCACCAGGGTCACCGCGACCCGGATCGGCATCGTCTTCCAGATCGGACGGCCCTCGGGCACGTCGTACACCGCGTTGGACGCCCGCATGAACGCCGCCACGTACCCCGACGCCGACCACAGGGCGGCGGCGAGACCGATCAGGGCGATGATCCCCGCCCCGCCGCGGTTGCGCTGCAACTCGGTGAGCGCGTTGGCCAGCACGTCACGGACCGCCCCGGGGGCCAGATCCCCCACGTTCCGGATCAGCGAGTCCGACAGCGACTGGCCGCCCAGCCCCACCAGGGAGACGATCACCAGCAGCGCCGGGAAGATCGACAGCACCGCGTAGTACGTGAGCGCGGCGGCCCAGTCGGTCAGGTTGTCGTCCTGGAACTCCTTGAACGTCCGCTTGACCGCCGCCCCCCACGACCGCTTCGGCAGCCCCACCGGCGTCTCCGGCGACGCTCCCTCCTGCTCACCGGCCGCACCCACACCGCCGGAACCACCCGCAGCCCGCCCCTCCGCGGGCCGCCCCGCGCCTGTGGGCCGACCTGGTCCTGAGAGTCGTTCCTGCGACGGTCGTGCCGTGTCCGGCGACCGCCCCTCT
>DATADI010000219.1:0-18207 GCA_036258615.1 Thermomonospora sp.
GCCGGACGTAGCCCTGGGTGCGGATGATGCGGTAGCGGCGGTCGGCGACGGTCCACTCGGTGCCGGTGGCGGGCTCCCCCTCCTCGGGATCCAGCAGCGCCGCCACCGCCAGGCCCTCGGCGCGCCGCCGCTCGTCCGGGCAGTCCCGCAGGCTGACCCGCAGGTGGATGGCCAGGTCCACCCGGGCCCCCTGGGGATCCAGCCCGCCCAGGTGCACGATGCGCCAGGTCCGGCCGCGCTGCTCGGCGACGCCGAAGTCGGGGCGGCCCGCTCCGGCCAGTTCCGGATAGGCCAGGGTGCGCTCGGCGGCCTCCTGCTCGCGCACCATCGCCACCGGCTCGCTGACCCGGACCACGTTGATCAGGTCGTGGCCGGTCATCGGGGGAAAGTCCATGCCCCCATCGTGACGTGCCGGAGGCTCCCGGCACGGAAAGTAGGCGAGAGGTGACCGGATGCTGTCTCAGCCGAACAGGTGCCGCCCGCAGTGCGGCCACTGCCCCTGCCAGCGTCCGCCCACCTTGTTGTAGAGCAGCTGGGCGCGGTACGTCTGCTCGGCGGGCGACGCCTGCGAGGGCAGCCCGGTGCCGCCCACCGACGCCCAGGTCTGCAGGGAGAACTGGTAGAGCCCGTAGTACCCGCCCGCGCTGTTGACCGCCCGGGGGTTGCCGCCGGACTCGCAGCGGGCCAGCCCGGCCCAGTTCAGCCGGGCCGCCGTGCCGCCGACGCTGGACGGCCGGGGGCCGACCGCCACGATCCGCGACACCGGCTTGCGGGTCACGGTCTGGGACACGACCGCCCTGACCTTCTTGCCCTTGCGGCGCACGTAGGCGATCTGCACGACCTTGCGGCCGGAGCGGCCCTTCTGCAGCACCTTCTCGCTCCACGGGGCGAGCTTGGCGCTCTTCTTCTCCACGACCTCCGGGTCGATGGCGACGGTGCGGGTGACCGGCCGCGACAGCAGCCGCACCACCGTGACCCGCTCCCCGGCGGGCTCGTCGATCTTCGGCTTGGTCACGTAGTAGCGGCCGAGCCGGACCCCCGCCTGGGCCAGCACCTCGCGGACGGTACGGCCGGTGGTCATCGCCTGGGTGCGCTTCCCGTCCACGGTGATGGTGACCGGGCGGGGCGGCGGGGTGGTGACCTTCGGCGCGTCGGCGGCGGCCGGGCGCCGTGGTCCGGTGTCGTCCCCACCGCAGGCGGCGGTCAGCGCGGCGAGCAGCACGGCCGTGACGGCGACGGCGGGAGTCCGGCGTACCAAGGGGCTCCTCCTGGCCTGGGGGGTTCCAATCGCCAGACCCTAGGGGCAAGCCGGACCAATCCGCCACCCGAACCGGGTGATCGGGGTGCTCAGCCGTCGCCCTCCGTGATGCCGCGCCGGTCCTCCGAAGCCTGCACGCCCCGGGCGGCCTCGGCCATGTTGAGCAGCATGTCGCGGGCCTGGGTGAACGGCATGGCCTGGAGCATGGCGTGGGCGAGGTCGCCGTCCGCGCCCGCGATCACCTGCGGGACGTTGACCTGGGACCACTCGTGCAGGATCCGCTCCATGGCGACGTGCTCGGGCCCGAGCCGGTCGAGCAGGATCTTCAGCTCGACGTACTCCAGATGCCGCCGGGCCTCCTCGACCCGCATCCGCTGCATCTCGATCTCGGCGCGGACCTCCTCGTTGACCCGCTGGGCCTCCAGCTCCTTGAGCCGCTCCCGCTCGATCTTGACCTGCTCGACCTGCAGGGCGATCTGCCGCCGCAGCCGGTTGATCTCCGGCTCGTCGCAGGTGAACTCCTCCAGCGTGGTGGTCACCGCGACCACCCCGGTCGGCGCCAGCGCCTGCCGGACCTCGGTGGCCAGCTCGTTGCTGACCTCGTCGTACCGGGTGATGAACTCCTGGATCTTGTACCGGGCCGAGATCCGCCGGAAGTAGCCCGCGACGATCGAGGCCAGCTCCTTCTCCACGAACTGCCGCACCGGCGCGCGGCCCGCCAGGTGCGCGGCCGGGCCCCGCGGATCGCCGAACCGGCGGATCAGCCGCGGCGCGGCGTGCGGGGGGATCTGCACCGTCTGCTTCATGTCCAGCCGCACCGTGTGGCCCTGGACGTCCAGCACGACCTGGTCGAGGGAGCTGTCGAGGTTGTGCTTGTCCTTGTTCTCCCGCGACCACTCCAGGATCAGCACCCGGGAGGGGATCAGCACCACGTGCGCGAACCACGGGTTGATGGCGTACCGGCCGCCCTCGTCCAGGGTCTCCTGCTGCACGCCCTGCTGGCCGTCGCCCGCCAGGAACACCCAGGGCAGCTGGAACTTGGCGTGACCCGGGACGATCCGGCCGACCGCGTCCAGGTCCGGGTCCGGCGGCGCGCCGACATGGGTGATCACCACGCCGGTCTCGCCGACCGGGATGACCACCTCCCGCAGGTCGGCCTCGGTCAGGCCCTCCCGCGCCATGGCCTCCGGCGTCAGCACCGTGATCACCTCGAACAGGTCGGTGTTGATGTCGTAGCTGCCGCCGGTGAGGACCTGCTGCTGGCGGCCCTGCTGGCCGCCCTCGCGCAGGAACCGGACGCCGTCGGTGAAGTCGTCGCAGTCCACGTGGTCGGCGAGCATGCCGCCCACCGGCCGCCGCGCCCCCGCCTTGGCGATCACCACGCCGATCGTGCCGTTGGGAACGTGGGTGCGCTCCACCGGGCGCACCTCGTACAGCCACGGCGCGAGCCAGGTCAGGGTGTTGGCCCGCAGCGTGCGGGCCTGCGGGCCGGCCGCGCCGTGGATGCTGACGCGGGGGTCGTCGTCACCGCGGCGCGGGCCGCCGGCCTTCTTGACGATGAGCCCGACATGCCCGTCGGGGACCCTGCGGACCCCGGCGTAGGCCACGTACCCGCCGCCGCCGACGACCGCCATGAACAGGAGGATCTCGAGGAAGCCGCCCATGGATCACCGCTCCCAGTCCTGGAGCCGCAGGTGCACGGACCGGGCCGTGGAGGACCACTCGTCGTCCCAGCCCGGGTGGGACTCCGCCTCCGGATCGCGCAGGGTGGGGTAGAACGGCCCGTCCCGGTCGCCGCGCCGGACCAGCTCGGCGTAGCCGGGGATGAGCGCGTCCACCTCGGCGTGCCAGCCGAGCAGCACCGAGATCCGGCGCAGCTCGCCGCGCCGCCCGGACAGCGGGACCCCGGCGGTCCGGGCGCGCTGCGCCGCGAACCCCCACCGGCCGCCGGACGCCTCCCGCCACGCCCGGTCGATCTCGGTGAACAGCGTGTCCGGCAGCCGGGCGCAGTCCCCGTCGCGCAGCCAGCCCTGGCGGCGGCGCCCGGCGGCCTCCAGCAGGGTCCGCGTGGTCAGCAGGTCGGCGCGCGCGACGTCCCCGGCGGCGAGCGCGGCGCGCAGGTCGTCCAGCAGCCCGAGCACCGCGCGGTCCAGGGCGGGCGGCGGCTCCGGCTCGGGTTCCGGTTCCGGGGGCGCGACCACGGTCTCCGTCGCGCCCGCCGCGCCGACCGGGTCGGGGCGGACCACGGGCACCGGGAACGGGAACGGCGGCGGGGCGGGCCGGGGGGCGGGCCGCAGGGTGCCCCGGGGGACGTGGACGTAGGCGGTGCCGTGGAAGGTCTTGACGTCCACGGTGACCCGCTCGAACTGCCAGGGCCGCAGCCCGTCCAGCTCGGCCTCGACGGTCTTGCGGTACAGCGGCTCGGAGATGATCAGGGCGAGGTGGGCGTCCGGCGCGGCCTCCAGCGCCGCCCGCACCGGCCCGCAGTTCAGCAGCCGGGCCAGCACGATCAGCGCCGGACCGGTGTGGCCGAGCGTCCCGGGGGTGAGGCTGTCGATGTGCATCGCGACCCGCAGCCGCAACCGCATCTCCGGGCTGTGGTCGTCGTTGTGGTCGGCGAGCCGCTCGTCGAGCGCGGCGGTCCAGCGCCGCACCATCGCCGTCAGGTCGGTGTCCGGGGGCAGCACGGCGACCTCGCCGTCGCCCTCGCCGCGCCGCTCCCACCGTTCCCGGTCGATCCCGGCGGTCTCGGCGGCGGCGTCGAGCACCCGCGCCAGCGCCTCCTGCAGGCGCGCCTGGCGTCCGTGCGGGAGCAGGCTGAAGCCCTTGATGTCCACACCCAGCACGAAACGGTCGACCAGTGGCACACGGCCTCCCGGAAGTAGCGCGGCGGTCGCCCGGAAGCGGCGCCGACGCTACCTCAGTGCCGGGGGCCGGTCAGCGTCACAGGACGCAATCGGCATGGCACGCGTCACCAGGGGCCGAACAGCCTCCGGCCGGTGGCGGCGATCGCGGTGCACAGCTCGGCCACGTCCAGGCCCTTGACCTCGGCCATGCAGCGGATGGTCAGCGGGATCAGGTACGAGGCGTTCGGCTTGCCCCGGTACGGCACGGGGGTCAGGAACGGCGCGTCGGTCTCCACCAGGAGCAGCTCGGGCGGCGCGACCCGCAGCGCCTCGCGCAGCGGCTCGGCGTTCTTGAACGTGACGTTGCCCGCGAAGCTCATCACGTAGCCCCGGTCGGCGCACACCCGGGCCATCGCGGCGTCGCCGGAGAAGCAGTGGAACACCACCGCCTCGGGCGCGCCCTCCTCCTCCAGGATCCGCAGCACGTCGTCGTGGGCCTCCCGGTCGTGGATCACCAGGGGCTTGCCGGTGCGCTTGGCGATGTCGATGTGCGCGCGGAACGAGCGGTGCTGGTCCTCCTTGGGGGCCCAGTCACGGTAGTAGTCCAGGCCGGTCTCGCCGATCGCGCGGACCTCCGGCAGCGCCGCCAGCCTGGCGATGTCGGCCAGCGTCGTGTCCGGCAGCCCGGTGGTCTCGTTGGGGTGGATCGCGACCCCGGCGAACACGTTCCCGTGCTCGCGGGCCGCCTGCGCCGCCCAGCGGGACGACTTCAGGTCGCAGCCGATGGTGAGGATCTGCCGGATCCCGGCCGCGTGCGCCGCCGCCAGCGCCCGCGGTACCGGGACCTCCAGCAGGTCCAGATGGCAGTGGCTGTCGAAGATCTCGACCGGCAGCGGCTCGGGCAGCGGGGGGAAGCTCGCCCCGGTGAACCCGTCGTCGCCGGTCCGTGCGCTCGTCATGAACCGCTCCGTGGGACCCTCCGGGCGCGCCACGGCGGCGCGCCCGCTCTGCGGGGGAACGACCGGCCGGTCAGGACTGTTCCAGCCGGGCCAGTTCCTCGTCCACGATGGCCGCGTCCAGCTTGGCGAACAGCGGCTTCGGCTTGGCCAGCGGCGTCCCCGGCCGGATCGGGCGGTGCTCCCAGCGGGCCCGCTCGGCCGTGTAGTCGCCGGTGATCACCGGGTACGAGGGGCCGCCGTCCTCGTCCACCTCGCGGATCTCCGGCATCGCCGCCCACACGCCCTCGCCGCCGAGCATCGCGTGCACCTTGTCCGAGGACTTCGGCAGGAACGGCGTCAGCAGGGTCTTGGCGTCGTCGACCACCTGGAGGGCGACGTGCAGGATGGTGCCCTTGCGCTCCCGGTCGTCGGTGATCTTCCAGGGCTCCTGGGCGGACAGGTAGCCGTTGGCCTCCCGCACCACGTCGAACGCCTCGGTCACCGCGTTCTTGAACCGGGACCGGCCCAGCTCGCCGCCGACCCGGTCGAAGGCGCCGCGGCTGCGCTCCAGCAGCGCCCGGTCGGCGTCGGTCAGCTCCCCGGCCTCGGGGATCGCGCCGAACTCCTTGGCGGCCATGTTCAGCGAGCGGTTGACCAGGTTGCCCCACTGGGCCACCAGCTCGTTGTTGTTGCGCTCGCGGAAGTGCTGCCAGGTGAAGTCGGTGTCCTGGTTCTCCGGGCCGGCGACCGCGATGTAGTACCGCAGGGCGTCGACGTCGTAGCGCTCCAGGAAGTCCTTCACGTAGATGACGACCTGGCGCGAGGAGGAGAACTTGCGGCCCTCCATGGTCAGGAACTCCGACGACACCACCTCGGTCGGCACGTTCAGCGCGCCCAGCGACCCGGCGGAGCCGCCCTTGTCGCCCCGGCCGCTGTAGCCCATGAGCATCGCGGGCCAGATCTCGGAGTGGAAGACGATGTTGTCCTTGCCCATGAAGTAGTACGACAGGGCCTGCGGGTCCTGCCACCAGGCCCGCCACGCGTCGGGGTCACCGGACCGCCGCGCCCACTCCACCGAGGCCGAGAAGTAGCCGACCACCGCGTCGAACCACACGTACAGCCGCTTGTCGGGCCGGTCGCGCCAGCCCTCCAGCGGCACCGGGACACCCCAGTCGAGGTCCCGGCTGATCGCCCGGGGCTGCAGGTCGTCCAGCAGGTTCAGGGAGAACTTCAGCACGTTGGGCCGCCAGTCGCCCTGCTTGCCCCGCAGGTACGCGCCGAGCGCGTCGGTGAACGCCGGGAGGTCGAGCATGAAGTGCTCGGTCTCCACGAACCGCGGGGTCTCCCCGTTGATCCGGCTGCGCGGGTTGACCAGGTCGACCGGGTCGAGCTGGTTGCCGCAGTTGTCGCACTGGTCGCCGCGCGCCCCGTCGTACCCGCAGATCGGGCAGGTGCCCTCGATGTAGCGGTCGGGCAGCGTGCGGCCGGTGGACGGCGAGATCGCGCCGAGCGTGGTCTTGGGGAAGATGTACCCGTTGGCGTACAGGCCCTTGAAGATCTCCTGGACGACCGCGTAGTGGTTGCGGGTGGTCGTCCGGGTGAACAGGTCGTACGACATGCCCAGCGCCTGCAGGTCACCGGCGATCACCCGGTTGTACCGGTCGGCCAGCTCGCGCGGGGTCACGCCCTCGTTCTCGGCCTGCACCAGGATCGGGGTGCCGTGCTCGTCGGTGCCGCTGACCATCAGGACCTGGTTGCCCGCCATCCGCTGGTAGCGGCTGAACATGTCGCAGGGCAGCGCGAACCCGGAGACGTGTCCGATGTGCCGGGGCCCGTTGGCGTACGGCCAGGCGGGCGCGGTCAGGATGTGCCTGGACTGGCTACTCGACGAGGACATGTCACCAAGCCTAGAGGCCCGGCCCCCGCGGCTCGTACCCGATAACGCCGCCCGGGGGCGCCGCTACGCTAGGCCGACGGTTTCCGCGACAGTTCACGGCAGAGGTTGAGATCCCGCATGGCCCAGACCACGGTGCGCGAGCCCGCCGCCCAGCGCCCCACGGAACCTCCCCCACGACGCCGCCGGGTCCGCCGGGTCGCGTGGTGCTCCGCGCTGGTCGCCGCGTGCGCCGTGGCCGTGCAGTGGATCATCATGACGCCGCCGCTGTACTACGACCCGTACTACGTGTTCGAGGGCGCGCGGCGCTGGCCGGACATCCCGCTGGACGAGTGGCCGTTCAACGAGGTGCCGCACCAGGTGTCGCGGATCGGGCTGGTGCTGCCGACCCGGCTGTTCCAGGAGGTCCTCGGCGACGGGCAGGCCGCGTACTTCGCGATGGCGGCGACCGGGGGCGTGATCTTCTTCGTCGGCTGCTACCTGCTGGTCCGGTCGCTGTTCGGCGACCGGGTCGGGCTGACGGCGACGCTGCTGCTGATCTGCCACCCGTTCTTCCTGCTGACCAACCCGTTCACCAAGGAGGTGACCTGGTCGGCGGGGGTGCTGCTGCCGGACATGCCGGGGGCGGGCCTGTTCGCGACCGGGATGGCGGGCCTGGTCGTGGCGTCCCGGCGGGAGGGGCGCGCCCAGACCCGGATGCTGGTGGCGGCCGGGGTGTTCCTGGCGTGCGCGTTCCTGATCCGCGACTTCGTGGCGTTCATGTACGTCGCGATCCCGGTGTTCTTCTGGCTGCTGGGGATCTCCTGGCGGCGGCTGCCGGTGCTCGCCGCGCCGATGCTGGGGGTGCTGGCGGTCAGCATGCTCCACAACCAGCTCGTGTGGGGCAACGCGATGTCGGCGATCCGGTCGGCGGCCGGGCACGGCGGGGAGCCCAGCGAGCCGGTGACCCGGATGCTGGCGCTGGAGTCGTTCGAGCGGGCGATGCGCGACTGGCACCCGATGGGCGCGGTGTTCATCGGCCTGCTCGTGGTGAACGTGGTCGGCTGGGCGGTGACCCGTGACCGGCGGCTGGCGCTGACCCTGGTGTGGTTCCTGGCCCTGGCGGTGCCGCTGACCCTGCTGTCCGGGCTGCTGGACCCGGGCCACATCACCCTGCGGGGCTGGCTGGTGCGGTACTGGTTCCCGGTGTTCCCGGCGCTGCTGGCGGGCGGGCTCGGGTCGCTGGTGCTGCTGGCCCGCAGGATCCCGGCCGTACGGGCGCGCTCGGGCATCGCGCTGGCCCTGGCGGGCGTGGTCGCGGCCACGTACGTGGTGGCGTCGGTGCGGACCGTCCCGGACCTGCCGCGCGACAAGGCGTGGGACGAGCTGCGGGGGTACCTGGCCGGGCGCGACGACATGCCGGAGCTGTGGTCGGACCACCGGCTGGCGCAGACCGCGTCGTTCTACACCCGCGACGTGTGGGGCCGGAAGCAGTGGCACGGGCGGCTGCGGTCGTTCCCCCACGAGTACCGGGCGATCCCCGTCATCGCCGAGAACGGGCCCTTCCTGTTCACGCGATGGCGCGGCATGGAACCCCAGATGGTCGCCAACACCCGGCTGAACCGCAAGAACGGCTACCGGAGGCTGTGGAGGTCCTCGGACGGGCTGCTGGAGATCTGGGCGCGCCGCTGAGCGCCGCTCAGGGTCGCCGCCAGGCGACCCAGCCGCCGTGCGGGCTGCGGCGCTTGGCTGCGACCCGCCACCCCGGCGGCGCCCCCTGCCACGACGCCCGCGCCGGTACGCCCTTCTTCCACACCACCAGGACGACGTCGGCCTCTCGCGGCGCCCGCCGCCTGGTGCTGTCGAAGCGCAGCACCTCCGACCACCACACCTGGTGGAGCTGGATGATCCAGATCCGCCAGTCGATCCGGTGGTCGATCGCCACCGTGTCGCCGGGCCGGGCGACGCCGGTGAGGTCGGACGCGGCGGTGAGGTCCGCCACGAACGGCCGGGAGATCCGGTCGGCGGCGGTGACGTCGGCGGCCAGGTTGACCGCCAGCAGTGCCCCCACCACCAGCACCGCCCCGTACCGCCGGACACCGGTGACCAGGAGCAGGCACCCGCCCAGCGCCGCGAGCGCCGCCAGGGCCGCCCGCCACAGGTGGAACGACGACCAGTCCCACGTCAGGAACGTCAGCTCGGGGAAGTCGAACAGCGTGAAGACGTAACCGTCGAGCCGGTCGCCCACGTGCAGCTCGATCATCGCGGCTCCGGCGAGCACCGCCGCGCCCGTCGCCAGCGCAGCCAGGGCCACGGTCCGGCGGGCGGCGCGCAGCAGGACCAGCGCGCCCACGGCGAAGAACACCGGCGCCACGCACGCCAGGTAGCGGCTGTAGGCGTGGTTGCCGATGCGCTGCTCGTCGGGCAGCGCCGCCGCCGCCGAGAACGCGATGCCCACCGTCACGACCAGCAGCCCGGCCGCCAGGGCCCGCAGCCGGGGCGGCACGTCGCGGCGCGCGAGCGCGGCCGTCACCGCCGCCAGGCCGAGACCGCCGACGCCCCAGGTGCCGATGACGAGGTACCAGAGCTGGCCCAGGCCGACCGGCACCGTCCAGCCGTAGCCGTCGAGGGTGGTGAGCCGCTCGACGACCATCTCGCCCATCTCGTAGGTGCCGCCCCGGTACAGCCGTTCCACGATCCAGCCGTTGAGCACCGAGGCGGCGCCCGCCACCACGGCGGCCGTCACGACGCCGACGGCCGCCGTGCCCCACGTCCGCCAGCGCCGCCACGCGGCGAACAGCAGCAGCCCGGCGTGCACGCCGACGATGACGACGCCACGGGAGTGCAGCGCGTAGGTGTAGCCCGCCACCAGGCCCGCGCCGAGCGCGAGGGCGGTGACGCGTGCCCTGGGGGCGTCGGCGGGAGCGGTCAGCCAGGAGTGCAGCAGCAACAGCCACCCGAGGACCACCACGGGGAACACCGCGTCCGTGAGCGCGTACTGCGTGTAGAACACCGCCGCCGGGAGCAGCGCCGTCGCATGGGCGACCGCATGCGACCAGCCACCGGCGAGCCCCAGCCGCCGCAGCAGCACGTACGCCAGCGGCAGCAGGCAGGCCGCCACGAGCGCGTTGAGGACCATGACGATCCGGTAGACGGTCTCCGGATCGTCGCTCAGCCAGAACGCCGGGAGGATGAGCAGCGGATACCCGCCCCGGTACGGGGTGCTGTTGGAGATGTCGGCCACCGGCCCGCCGGTCAGCAGCCGCGCGGCGAACAGGTAACCGGTCTCGTCCGGGTTGGCGACGGGCGCGGTCTGCCCGGCCGCGAGCCAGATCCGCAGCCCGGCCTGCGCCGCCCAGCCCACGAGCAGCAGCGCCCACACCGGCAGGACCCGGCGGGCGCCGGGGCCGTCCGGCCGGGTGCCGGCGCGCGGCGGGGACGGCGGGGCGACCTGGGCCTGGTGATCCATGGGCTGAGAGCCTGTCACATCAGCAGGCCGCCCCGTGCGTCAGACCGTCAGGCGTCGCCGTCGCGCGCCGCCGGGACCCGGGCGTCGTCACCGGACCCGGCCTCCGACCCGGCCTCGGACTCCGCCTCGGCGGCGACCCGGTCGGCGGCGGCGTCCACCACCACGGCGGCCTCGTCCACCGCGTCGGAGACCGGCGGGTGCTGGCGGCGGCGGATGTGCAGGATGCTGACGAACATCGAGGCGAAGATGGCCTGGAAGCTCATCACCAGCGCGGTCGCGGACGGGACCACCATCCGCAGCGACTCGCGCGGGTCCAGCTCGCCGAAGTTGTTGATCCGCCAGTGCAGCAGCGAGGCGACCAGGCCGCCCAGACCGGCCAGCGCCAGCAGGCCGCCCAGCACCAGCCCGCGTTCCATGGTCCACCAGGACACCAGCCGGTCGACCCGGCGGTCGTGTGGCAGGAAGCCCTCCTGCATCGCGTAGACCTTGGTGAACAACGCGAACAGCACCGCCTGGAAGCCGATGACCAGCGCGGCCCCGGCGCCCACGAGCGTGTCGACGTCGAAGGCGATGTCGCCGACCCGCACCGGCCCGAACGACAGCGCGACCCCGGCGACCAGGCCCACCAGCATGAACAGCAGGCCGGGGATCAGGAACAGCCAGCGCGGGCTGTACAGCAGCAGGAACCGCAGGTGCCGCCAGCCGTCCCGCCAGGTGTTCAGGTGCGGGGGCCGCGACCGGCCGTCCGGGGACAGCGTCGTCGGGACCTCGCGGATGTCGTACTTGGCGAGGGTGGCCTTCACCACCATCTCGCTGGCGAACTCCATCCCGCCGGTCTGCAGGCCGAGCCGCATGATGGAGTCCTTGCGGAAGGCGCGCAGCCCGCAGTGGAAGTCGCCGATCTTGCTGCCGAAGAACAGCCGCCCGACGAAGCTCAGCACCGGGTTGCCCAGGTAGCGGTGCAGCGGGGGCATGGCGCCCGGCGCGATCCCGCCCTTGAAGCGGTTGCCCATCACCAGGTCGGCGCCGTCCCGCAGCTCGTCGAGGAACGGTCCCAGGGTGGTGAAGTCGTAGGAGTCGTCCGCGTCGCCCATCGCGACGTACCGGCCCCGCGCGGCCCGGATCCCGCCCATCAGCGCGTTGCCGTAGCCCTTGTCGGCGACCGGCACCACCCGCGCCCCGGCGGCGCGGGCGAGTTGCTGGCTGCCGTCGGTGCTGCCGTTGTCGGCGATGACGACCTCGCCGTCGATGCCGTTGTCCTCAAGGAAGCCGATCGTCTTGCGCACGCACGTCTCGATCGTCTCGGCCTCGTTCAGGCACGGCATCACCACGGAGAGTTCCACGGAGATCTCCTTCGTTACCGCTGATGACCGTCTTCGGTATTGTCACTGAGTCTTCGGGTCTTCACGCTTCAGCGAACCAACGGCCGCACTACATGATGCACGGCCGGGACGGCGGATGCGGCAGGCTTGGGTGGACAAGCATACGGGTACCAGGCCGGAAAGGTTGAGGTCGGCCTTGGCGATTAGGGCGACTGACGGGGCTGCCGTGACGGCGGAACGCGCGGACGAGGCGCACATCGGGGGCCTTCCCGGCGAGCCCTCCGGTGCTCCGTCGGCACCCGTCCCGCGGCCGGCGAGGCTGCCGCGACGCCTCGGCGCCCTGGTGGCCCGGCACCCCCTGTTCACTGTGATCATCCTCATAGGCGCGGGGCTGCGCGGGGTCGCGATGCTCGGCTACCCGCCGGCGATGTACTTCAACGACACCTTCGACTACATCCACGCCGCGCTCGACCCCTATCCGCATCCGCTGCGGCCCGACGGCTACTCGTTCCTGCTGTTCGCGCTCAAACCCTTCCACAGTTTCCTGCTGGTCACCGGGGTTCAGCACCTGCTCGGGCTGGCGATGGGCGTGATGATCTACGCCACGCTGCGGCACCGGTTCCGGCTGCCCGGGTGGGGCGCGGCGCTGGCCGCCGCCCCGGTGCTGCTGGACGGCTACCAGATCCAGCTCGAGCACCTGATCCTGTCGGACACCCTGTTCGCGTTCCTCGTGGTGAGCGCGGTGACGCTGCTGCTGTGGCGGGACCGGCCGGGCCCGGGGGCGGCGGCGGTGCTCGGGCTGCTGCTGGCGTGGGCCTGGCTGACCCGGACCCTGGGGCTGCCGGTGCTGCTGGGCGTGTGCGTCTACCTGCTGCTGCGGCGGGTCGGCTGGCGGGCCCTGGCGGTGACGCTGACGGCGTGCGCGGTGCCGGTGGTGGCGTACATGAGCTGGTTCGCGGGGGTCCACGGCCAGTTCTCGATGACCTCGGCCGACGGGGTGTTCCTGTTCGCGCGGGCCTACAAGTTCGCCGACTGCCACAAGATCCCGAACCTGACCGCGGCCGAGCAGCAGCTGTGCGTGCAGCCCGCCCACAAGCTGCCCAACTCCCAGGACGGCATCTGGGACCGCCGCTCACCGCTCAAGCGGGTGCGGGACCAGCGGTTCGGGCCGGAGCAGAACGCCGTCGCCGGGAGCTTCTCCCGCAAGGCGATCATGGCCCAGCCGGGGGACTACCTGCGGGTGGTGGCCAAGGACTTCCTGCGGTCGTTCCGCTGGGACCGCCCGGTGTTCCCCGACCCCAAGACCTTCCGGCAGTACGAGTTCAAGCCGCACGAGCCGCCGCTGCCGATGTGGCGGATGGCCAACGGCAAGGGTCCCTCGGCCGCCGGGGTGGCGATCATCTACGAGGGGGGCCGGGCCCGGACGATGGTCGTGGAGCCGTACGCGGAGGTCATCCGCGTCTACCAGGACCACGTGTACCTGCGCGGCACGCTGCTCGGCGGGCTGCTGCTGGTCGGGCTGGCGGGGATGGTGCGGAGCTGGCGCCGGTTCGGGGGGGCGGCGTTCCTGCCGTGGTCGCTGGCCACCGGCCTGCTGCTCGCCCCCGCCGCGACGGTGGAGTTCGACTACCGGTACGTGCTGCCGGCCGTCCCGCTGGCGTCGCTGGCCGCCGGGATCGCGTGCGCTCAGTACGCGTTGAGCCGCCGCAGCCGGAGCAGCAGCTCCAGGTCCTCGGTGTAGTGGGCGGACTGGACCGGGACGGACGCCGCCTTCTTCCACGGGGTCGGGGACGCCTTGACGTTCTGGCTGTGGCACTTGGGGCAGACGTGGTCGCACCAGGGGGAGGTGCACTGCTGCCCGTCGTGCTCGTAGGAGACCGCCTCGCCCCCGTGCCCGTCGGCGACGTGCCGGGCGCGGTACTCCTCACGCCAGGTCGTCATGCAGCGGTTGCACTGGTAGACCCAGATCTCGTAGTTGGTCCATGAGTCGCGCATCGCCCCCACCTCCAGGTGGATCCGCCGCATCGCGTCGTCCGGGTGCGTCCGGTTTCGTCACTTTCCATTCTGGACCCGTGACGCGCTGTCCAACAGAGGCAGGACATGTGGCGACGAGGGCGATATTTCACTCTCGTCCGGAGACGACCGCGTCGTACACCAGGCGCTTGGGGACGCCGTTGCGGCGGGCCACCTCCGCGATGGCGGACTTGCGCGGGGTGCCGTCGCCCTCCAGCGCGGCGACGGCGGCGGCCAGCTCGGCCGGGTCGGTGACCGCCGCGGGCTCGGGGGCCCCGCCGACCACCACGGTGATCTCGCCCCGGACGCCCTCCTCGGCCCAGCGCGCCAGCTCGCCGAGTGTGCCGCGGCGGACCTCCTCGTAGGTCTTGGTCAGCTCGCGGCACACGGCGGCGGGCCGGTCGGCGCCGAACGCCTCGGCCATCGCGGCGAGCGTCACGGCGAGCCGGTGCGGGGCCTCGAAGAAGACCATCGTGCGGCGCTCGTCGGCCAGCCGGTGCAGGGCGCGGCTACGCTCGCCGGGCTTGCGCGGCGGGAACCCCTCGAAGCAGAACCGGTCGGACGGCAGGCCGGAGATCACCAGGGCGGTGGTGACGGCGGACGGGCCGGGCAGCACGGTCACCGGCACGTCCTCGGCCACCGCGGCGGTCACCAGCCGGTATCCCGGGTCGCTGACCCCCGGCAGGCCCGCGTCGGTGACCACCAGCACGTCGTGCCCGGCCAGCAGTTCGGCGACCAGTTCGGCGGCCCGGCCGCGCTCGTTCTGGTCGTAGTAGGACACGACGCGGGCGGTCAGCTCCACGCCCAGGTCGGCGGCCAGCCGCCGCAGCCGGCGGGTGTCCTCGGCGGCGATGATGGTGGCCTCGGCGAGGGCGTCGCGCAGCCGGGCCGAGGCGTCCCCGACCCGGCCGATCGGCGCGGCGGCCAGCGTCAGCGTCCCGGTGGCGGCGGTGTCGTCGTCCTGCACGGTTCCATTCTCCCGCCGCGCATGCCCCGCTCCGGCCGGGGGATGCCCGGGGCATGCCGGGGATGAACGGTAAACGTCCCGGTTGGCCGACTTGCGCGGCCCCTATCACCGACGCCCGTACGATGGCGGGGTGGCGATGACGGAGATCAAGCCGGCGACGGCCCACGCGGCGCACCGGCGGGCGCCCTCGTTGCGGGACTGGCTCGCGCCGCCGGTCCGGGGCGGCGCGCTGTGGGGCTGGGCCGGTCCGTTGCTCGTCACGCTGTTCGCCGGGTTCCTGCGGTTCGACCGGCTCGGCGTGCCCAAGGCGGTGGTCTTCGACGAGACCTACTACGCCAAGGACGCGCTGGCGCTGCTGGAGTTCGGCTGGGAGCACAAGACCGTCAAGGACGCCGACGCGCTGCTGATCCGGGAGGGCCCGGACGCGGAGATCTGGACGGAGGGCGCCTCGTTCGTGGCGCACCCGCCCGGCGGCAAGTGGATGATCGCCCTCGGGGAGCAGATCTTCGGCGCGACCCCGTTCGGCTGGCGGTTCGCCGCGGCGCTCGCCGGGACGCTGTCGGTGCTGATCCTGTGCCGGGTGGCGCGCCGGATGACCGGCTCGACGCTGCTGGGCTGCGCGGCCGGCCTCCTGCTGGCGGTGGACGGGCTGGCGTTCGTGACCAGCCGCACGGCGCTGCTGGACGTGTTCGTGATGTTCTGGATCCTGGCCGGGTTCGCCTGCCTGGTCATCGACCGGGACCGGTCGCGGCGGGCGCTGGCCGACCGGGTCGAGGCGGCGGGCGGCGCCGGGCTGGGGCCGTTCGTCATGCACTGGTGGCGGATCCCGGCGGGGGTGTGCCTGGGCCTGGCCTGCGCGGTGAAGTGGACCGGCATCTTCTACGTCGCCGCGTTCGGGATCATGGTGGTGCTGTGGGACATCGGCGCCCGGCGGGCCGCCCGCGTCCACAACCCGTACGCGGGGGCGCTGGTGCTGGAGGCGGTGCCGTCCTTCGTGTCGCTGGTGGTGGTGGCCGCCGTCACCTACGTCGCCACCTGGTGGGGCTGGATCTTCCGGCCGGGCGGCTGGGGCCGGGGCGAGGTCGCGGCCAACCCCCTGGTGCGCCCGCTGGAGGCGCTGCCCGACCTGTGGCGGCACCACAAGGACATCCTCGACTTCCACAACGGGCTGACGACCCCGCACACCTACCAGTCCTGGCCGTGGGACTGGCCGATCCTGCGGCGCCCGGTGGCGTTCTTCTACACCGAGCCGCGGTCGGGCTGCGACGTGGCGCGCTGCTCGCGGGAGATCCTCGGCATCGGGACCCCGGTGTTCTGGTGGGGCGCCATCGCGGCGCTGGTGGTGCTGGTGGGCCTGTGGCTGGTCCGGCGCGACTGGCGGGCGGGCGCGATCCTGCTGGGGTTCCTGGCGGGCTGGGTGCCGTGGTTCGTCCCGGCGTTCGACGACCGCACGATGTTCCTGTTCTACGCGACGCCGATGCTGCCGTTCATGGCGCTGGCGGTGGCGCTGGTGCTGGGGCTGCTGATCGGCCCGGCGCGGCGGGCCTCCGCCGAGGTCTCGGTCAACCTGGCGCACCCGCCGCCGGTGCTGTCGGCGGCCAACCGGCGCGTGGTGGGCGCGGCGGTGTCCGGCGCGTACCTGCTGCTGGTGCTGCTGAACTTCGCGTACTTCTATCCGCTGCTGGCGGCCAAGGTGATCCCGTACGAGGACTGGGACGCCCGGATCTGGTTCAACTCCTGGATCTGACGCCGTCGAGGAAGACCGCCGTCATCGCGGAACTGGCCTCCTCCACACCGAACCGGCCGGCGATCACCCGGGCGGCGGCGCCCTCCAGCAGCGCGACGTAGACCTCCAGCAGGGTCGCCGCCGGCAGGTCGGTGCGGAAGTCGCCCTCGTCGACGCCGCGCCGGAACAGCGCCTGGACCGGCCCGAGCATGCGCTCCTCGGCCTTGCGGGCGGTCTCCGGTGACTTGGTGAACATGCCCAGCGCGCGGTACTTGGCGGTCGCGGCGACGACGGCGCGGGTCAGCCGGGCCAGCGCCTCGGCGGCCGGGACGGTGTCGAGGCGGGCGTCGGCGATCCGCTCGGCGAGGTCGGCGAACGCCGCCTCGGTCAGCGCGGCCACCAGCGCGTCACGGCTGGGGAAGTAGCGGTACAGCGTGGCCCGCGCGACCCCGGCGGCCTCGGCGATGTCGGTCATGCTCGCCGCCTCGCCGCGGTCGGCGAGCACGGCCGCGGCCACGTCGAGCAGCCCGGCGGCCACGTGGTCGCGGAGGGCGGGATTCCTCGTCATCGGCCCTGACCTTACTGCACCGTCCGATTGACATCGCCGTCTCATGACGAGACAGTGTGTCTCGTTACTGAGTCAGTATATCCCCGGGAGTTTCTCGTGGCCAGGTATCTGTACCGGCTCGGCCGGTTCGCCTTCCGCCGTCGCCGGGCGGTCACCGCCCTGTGGCTGGCC
The DNA here is from genome assembly GCA_036258615.1 of Thermomonospora sp. Taxonomy (GTDB): domain Bacteria; phylum Actinomycetota; class Actinomycetes; order Streptosporangiales; family Streptosporangiaceae; genus Thermomonospora. Next base: position 17,152 of record DATADI010000219.1, read on the forward strand.
GTGCTCGCGCTGTGCGGGCTCGGCGCGGCGACGCTGTCCGGGCCGACCGTCGACTCGCTGTCGATCCCGGGCACCGAGGCGCAGCGGGCGATCGACATGCTGGAGACCCGGTTCCCGCAGGCCGCCGCCGACGGGGCCACCGCCCGGGTGGTGTTCGCCGCCCCCGAGGGCCGGCGGCTGACCGACCCGGACGCCCGCCGCGCCGTGGCGCAGGTCGTCGCCGGGCTCCGCACCGGCCCCCAGGTGGCCGCCGTCCAGGACCCGTACGCCTCGGGGGCGGTCAACCCCGCCGGAACGGTCGGCTACGCCCGGGTCGCGTACCGGGTGCCCGCCCCGGACGTGACCGACGCGTCCCGGGCCGCCCTCGCCGAGGCCGTCGCCCCGGCCCGGCAGGCGGGGCTGACCGTGGAGATGGGCGGGGACGCCACCGAGGCCGAGTCCGGGCAGCACCTGCGGGAGATCGTCGGGGTCCTGGTCGCGGCCGTGGTCCTGGTGGTCACCCTCGGTTCACTGGTCGCCGCCGGGCTGCCGCTGCTGACCGCGCTGCTGGGGCTGGCCATCGCGGTCACCGCCGTCGCCATGGCCACCGGCTTCGTCGAGCTGTCCGCCTCCACCCCCACCTTGGCGATCATGCTGGGGCTGGCGGTGGCGATCGACTACGCGCTGTTCGTGGTGTTCCGCTACCGGCACGAACTGGCGACCGGGGCGGACGCGGAGGAGGCCGCCGGGCGGGCGCTGGGCACCGCCGGCTCCGCCGTGGTGTTCGCCGGGCTCACCGTCGTCATCGGGCTGGCGGGGCTGACCGTGGTGGGCATCCCGATCCTGACCGAGATGGGCCTGGCCGCCGCCGGGACCGTGGTGGTCGCCGTGCTGATCGCGCTCACGCTGCTGCCCGCCCTGCTGGGCTTCGCCGGTCACCGCGTCGCGGGGCGGCGGCCCGCCCGCACCGGACGGGCCACCGCCGGGACCCGCTGGGCGCGCCTGGTGACCGGGCGTCCGCTGCCGGTCCTGCTGGTCGCCACGGCCTGGCTGGCGGTGCTGGCGGTGCCGGCGGCC
>DATADI010000220.1:0-6908 GCA_036258615.1 Thermomonospora sp.
CGCCGACGGCCCCGACCTCCCCGGCGAGCAGGCCGCGGCCGATCGCGCCGACAGGCCCGAGGCCGCCCGCCGCCCCGCTGGCCGACCCGGCGAGGCGGGTACGCCCAACTGGTCGGACTTCGAGCTGGCCGCCGAGCTGCCCAGGGCCGAGCCGCACCCGCCGGGAACGCCGGTCGCCGGCGACGGCCTGCGGCACTGCGGCCCGCTGGAGCGCATCCTGCACCGGCAGTGGGACGCGGCGCAGGGACCGCCGTCACCGGAGGTGGTGCGGGCCGTGGAGAGCCTGGCCGCGCTGCCCGAGCCGCTCAAGGAACGCCTCGCCGGCGGGCTGGACGCGATCTACGTCGGCCAGGGCGGCGTCCCGCAGCTCGACCACATGGGCCACCTGTCCGGCCATCCGCTGCCCTCCGGCAAGGCGACCTGGGACATCTGCGCCGGGGCGTACGGGGACCGCAAGATCGTGGTGGGCGACCGGCCCTCGCCGACCCCGGACGTGATGATGCACGAGGTGGGGCACGCGCTCGACGACCTCGACGGCACCGGCCGGGGCTGGCGCTCCGACAGCGCCGACTTCCGCGCCCTGTACGCCCGGTGCCTGCCGTATCTGGCCAGCGACTTCCACCGGCAGCCCGACGCGCTCGGCCGCCGCGAGTTCTTCGCGGACGCGTTCGCGTCGATCTCCGCCCGGCAGCGTCCGGCCCTGGTGGATATGCTCGGCGGGAACATCCGGCTGGCGCTCGATGTGATGCTGTTCTTCAACCGCAGATACGGAATCTAGCCGAGGTGATGGACGGTGTACGTGATCCGGCTTCCCGACGGCACCCTGCGCGTACCCCACAGCGCGACCACCGAGGACGGCCGGACCATCGGCCAGGGCTACGTGGAGATCGGTCCCGGGGACCCCGACTACGACCGGCTGCTCGGCGAGTCGCTCACCGAGGAGGAGCTGGAGGACAAGCGGCGCCAGTGGCGTGACGGCGACGAGGCGCTGCTCCGGAAGTTCGAGGAGTGGAAGGCCGACCAGCCCGAGGACTGACCGGGCCCGGGCGGGCGCCGGGGCGGGCACCGGGCGGGGCGCGGCGGGCCGCCGGTGCTCAGGCGCTCAGGGACGGGAGACGCTCCCCCGACGCGGTCCGTCCCGGCGTGCTCAGCGGCCCGAGTGCTCGGCCAGCGGCTCCTCGCCGCGCAGCAGTGCGTGCACCTCGGACTCGCGGAACCGGCGGTGGCCGCCGGGCGTGCGGATACTGCTGATCCGGCCAGCCGCCGCCCACCGGGTCACCGTCTTCGGGTCGACCCTGAAGAGCGCGGCCACCTCTCCGGGGGTCAGCAGGCGCTCGCTGGTACTTTCCACGTTGTTCTCTCCCCCTTTGTCCCGCTCTCGGTGCGGGTGGACAGATTCTTAGTGTGCCGGGCGGAGACCGTTTTCTCCCTTGTTTTCGGAAAACATCACCGTGAGTAGCAGGCCGACCTGGGCACATCACGAGAAGTAAAGGTGAGCACCTGTCACATCCGTCACAGCCGTCCGAGAGCACCCGATGTGTCCCCCTCGGGACGCGCGGTCACCTCCGCTTCGGCTCGCCACGGACGACCGCATAGTCTCAGATGCCATGTCCGGAGTGACTCGACACGACGAGGCGGCCCGGCGCGGACCGGGCGCCCCGGGACGGCACCGCGGCGCGCCCGGTCCCGAGCTGGTGGCGGTGGACGACATCGAGGACGCGGCGGCCCGTCTCGCCGGGGTCGCGGTGCGCACCCCGCTGGTGCCGTTCCCGTTCACCGACCCGCCGCTGCTGGTGAAGCCCGAGTCGCTCCAGCCGATCGGGGCGTTCAAGCTGCGCGGGGCCTACAACGCCATCTCCCGCGTGCCCGAGGCCGACCGGGCGCGCGGCGTCGTGACGCACTCCAGCGGCAACCACGCGCAGGCCGTCGCCTACACCGCGCGCCGGCTGGGCATCCCCGTCGTGCTCGTCGTCCCGCACACCACTCCCGGGGTGAAGGTGGACGCCTGCCGCCGCCTCGGCGCCGAGATCGTGTACGTGGAACCCACCATGGAGGCCCGCGTCGAGACCGCCGAACGGCTCGCCGAGGCACACGGCTTCGCGCTCATCCCGCCGTTCGACCACCCGGACGTGGTCGCGGGTCAGGGCACCGTGGGGCTGGAGATCGTCCAGGACGCCCCGGAGGCCGGGGTGGTGCTGGTGCCGGTCGGCGGGGGCGGGCTGATCTCCGGCGTCGCCACCGCCGTCAAGGCGCACCGCCCGCAGACCCGGGTGATCGGCGTGGAGCCCGAGCTGGCCGCCGACGCCCGCGCCTCGCTGCGCGCCGGCCGCCGGGTCGCCTGGCCCGCCGAGGACACCGGCCGCACCATGGCCGACGCGCTGCGCGTCACCCGGCTCGGCGCGCTGACGTTCGCGCACATCAAGGAATACGTGGACGACATCGTGACGGTGGGCGAGGACGACATCCGCCTGGCGATGCGGCGGCTGGCCCGCGAGGCCCGGCTGGTGGCCGAGCCCGGCGGCGCGGTGGCGGTCGCGGCCTACCTGTCCCGCCGCGACGCGCTGCCCCCGGCGGCCACGTACGTGGCGGTGCTGTCCGGGGGGAACGTGGCCCCTGAGCTGTTCGCGGAGGTCGTGGCGTAGACTCGGGCCCGTCATGCGCTCCGTTCTCGCCTACACCGCCGCCCGTCTGGCGATCTTCGCGGTCACCATCGCGATCCTGGGCCTGGTGGTGGACCTCGACTACGACAAGCCGGGGGCGATGCTGCTGCTGCTGGCCATCGCCGTCGCCATCAGCGGGGTCGTCAGCTACGTGCTGCTGGCGGGCATGCGCGACTCCATGTCGGCCTCGATCACCGAGGCGGTGCGCGGCCAGCGGCGGCGCTTCGAGCGGGCGCGCACCAAGGAGGACTGAGGCGCCCACCCTGACCGCCGCCGGGGCCCCGGGGCACTCGTAGGGTTGGGGCATGACCCGCGCTTCTCTCGACAAACGCCCCGCCGACGTCGCGGCGATGTTCGACGGCACCGCCGAGCGGTACGACCTGCTCAACGTCCTGATGACCGGGGGCCTGGACCGGTGGTGGCGGCGGGCGGTCGTCGCGGCGGTCGACGCCCGGCCGGGCGAGCTGGTCCTGGACCTGGCGGCCGGCACCGGCACCTCCTCGGTCCCCTTCGCCGAGGCGGGGGCGCGCACCGTCGCCTGCGACTTCTCCCTCGGCATGCTGCGGGTGGGCCGCCGCCGGACGGCGCTGCCCCGGTTCGTGGCGGGGGACGCGCTGCGGCTGCCGTTCGCCGACGGGGTCTTCGACGCCGTGACCATCTCGTTCGGTTTGCGTAACGTCGCCGACACCGAGCTCGCACTGCGGGAGCTGCGGCGGGTGACCCGGCCGGGCGGCCGGCTGCTGGTGTGCGAGGTGAGCCACCCGCCGAACCGGCTCCTGAGGTTCGGCCACCGGCTGCACCTGAGGTACGGGCTGCCGTTGCTGGCCCGGGTCAGCTCGAACCCCGAGTCGTACCGCTACCTGGGCGAATCCTCGCTGGCCTGGCCGGCCCAGGCGGAGCTGGCGCGGATCGTGCAGCGGGCGGGCTGGACGCGGGTCCGCTGGCGCGACCTCACCTTCGGCGTCGTCGCGATGCATCACGCCACGAACCCGGGTTAACACGCCATGTCCAGGGCAAACCCGGGCAAAGGTGACGTCTGACCCGGGCAAACCTCCTCGGACCGGTCCAAAAACGGCGGTGCCTCAGGTACCCATCGCACCCGCCGAAGGAATAGACTCCCCAACGGATCCTTGTGAAGTACTTCACAAGCGAACGAGCTAAGGAACATCGCCGTGACCGACTCCTCCGGACAGGCCGACGTCATCGTCGTCGGGGCGGGCCCCGCCGGATCCGCCACCGCCTACTGGCTCGCGCAGGCGGGCCTGGACGTGCTGCTGCTGGAGAAGGCCACCTTCCCCCGCGACAAGATCTGCGGCGACGGGCTGACCCCCCGGGCGGTCCGGGCGCTGATCGCCATGGGCGTGGACCTGACGACACCCGGCTGGATCCGCAACAAGGGCCTGCGCATCTACGGCGGCGGCACCAAGATCGAGCTGCCCTGGCCCGAACTGGCCAGCTTCCCCGACTTCGGCATGGTCCGCGCCCGCACCGACCTCGACCAGCTGCTCGCCGAGCACGCCGCCAAGGCCGGCGCCCGCCTCCAGCAGGGCTGCAACGTCACCGGCCCGATCCTGGACGAGCGCACCGGCCGGATCACCGGGGTCACCGCGAGGTACCAGGGCGAGGAGGTCGAGTACCGGGCGCCGCTGGTGGTCGCGGCCGACGGCAACTCCAGCCGCCTGTCGCTGGCGATGGGCCTGCGCAAGCGCGACGACCGGCCGATGGGCGTGGCCGTGCGCCGCTACTACGAGACGCCCCGGCACGACGACGAGTACCTGGAGTCCTGGCTGGAGCTGTGGGACGGCGAGCGCCTGCTGCCCGGCTACGGATGGGTGTTCCCGCTCGGCAACGGCCTGTCGAACGTCGGCCTCGGGCTGCTCAACACCAGCAAGTCGTTCCAGAACGTCGACTACCGCGCCATGATGCGCGGCTGGACCGCCGGCATGCCGGAGGAGTGGCAGTTCGACGAGGAGCACGCCACCGGCCCCATCCGGGGCGCGGCGCTGCCCATGGGCTTCAACCGGCAGCCGCACTACACGCGGGGCATGCTGCTGGTCGGCGACGCGGGCGGCATGATCAACCCGTTCAACGGCGAGGGCATCGACTACGGGCTGGAGTCCGGGCGGCTGGCGGCCGACGTGATCGTCCAGGCGTTGGCCCGGCCCACCGCCGCGCAGCGGGAGCGGGCGCTGCACGCGTACCCGCGCATCCTCAAGGACGAGCACGGGGGTTACTTCACCATCGGCCGGATCTTCGTGAAGGCCATCGGTGACCCGAGGGTCATGAAGTTCGCGACCAGGCACGGCCTGCCGCACCCGACCCTCATGCGGTTCACCCTCAAGCTGCTCGCCAACCTCACCGACCCGAAGGGCGGCGACGCGATGGACCGGATCATCAACGCCATGTCCAAGGTGGCCCCGGCGGCATGATCTCAGGCGACGACACGGGGCCACCCCCCGAGGGATGGAGCGATGACCGCCCTGACTAAGGTGGCGACCCGTGACCATGGCCGGAATCACAACCGTGTCATGCGTCACGCCACGTACAACGCCGTACGAACCGAGGAGGGGGTGTAGGGACCCATGGATCTCTATGTTCCGATCGTCGTCCTGGGGCTGCTGGCGTTCGCCTTCACGGCCCTCTCGGTCGTGATGGCCTCGATGACCGGCCCCAAGCGCTGGAACCGCGCCAAGCTCGAGGCCTACGAGTGCGGCATCGAGCCCACCCCGCAGCCGGTCGGCGGCGGGCGCTTCCCGATCAAGTACTACCTCACGGCGATGCTGTTCATCGTCTTCGACATCGAGATCATCTTCCTGTACCCGTGGGCGGTCGCCTTCAACAGCATGGGGATCTTCGCGCTGGTCGAGATGGTGCTGTTCATCGTCACCGTGCTGGTCGCGTACGCCTACATCTGGCGGCGCGGCGGTCTGGAGTGGGACTGACATGGGCCTCGAGGAGAAACTCCCCAGCGGCTTCCTGCTGACCACCGTCGAGCAGGTGGCGGGCTGGGCGCGCAAGAGCTCGGTGTGGCCGGCGACCTTCGGGCTGGCCTGCTGCGCCATCGAGATGATGGCCACCGGCGACCCGCGGCACGACTTCTCCCGCTGGGGGATGGAACGCGCCTCGGCCACCCCCCGGCAGGCGGACCTGATGATCGTGGCGGGCCGGGTCAGCCAGAAGATGGCCCCGGTGCTCCGCCAGATCTACGACCAGATGACCGAGCCCAAGTGGGTCATCGCGATGGGCGTGTGCGCCTCCTCCGGCGGCATGTTCAACAACTACGCCGTGGTGCAGGGCGTGGACCACATCGTCCCGGTGGACATCTACCTGCCCGGCTGTCCGCCGCGGCCGGAGATGCTGCTGGACGCGATCCTCAAGCTGCACGACAAGATCGGCAACACCAAGCTGGGCGCGCAGCGCAGGCGGCAGATCGAGGAGCTGGAGGAGGCCCACCGCCGCCGCCTGCCCCTCCTCGGCCAGCGGCAGGGGGCGATCTGATGACCGCGAGCACGGACGGCTGCGAGCCAGCGAGCGGAGCGAGCCAATGACGAGCCAGAATCCCGAGCAGCAGGCCGAGCAGGCCGCCGACCGGCTGCCCGCGCAGGCGCCGGAGGACCGCCGGGAGCAGCCCGTGGTCCGGCGCGGCATGTTCGGCGTGAAGACCAGCGGCGACACCTCCGGCTACGGCGGCCTGGTGATCCGGCAGAGCCCGAAGATCTCCAGCCCGCGCCCCTACGGCGGGCCGGGCGGCGCCGCCGAGGAGGGCGAGTTCGACGAGGTCGCCGACGCGCTGGAACGGGCCTACCCCGACTTCGGCGACGCGATCGAGCGGGTCGTGGTGGACCGTGGCGAGCTGACGTTCGTGGTGCGCCGCGAGCACCTGCCGAGGGTCGCGCAGGCCCTCCGCGACCAGCCCGACCTGCGGTTCGAGCTGTGCACCGGAGTCTCGGGCGTGCACTACCCCGACGACACCGGCGCCGAACTGCACGCCGTCTACCACCTGCTGTCGATGACCCACAACCGGCGCGTCCGCCTCGAGGTCACCTGCCCCGACGAGGACCCGCACATCCCCTCGATCGTGTCGGTCTACCCCACCAACGACTGGCACGAACGGGAGACCTACGACTTCTTCGGGATCGTCTTCGACGGGCACCCGGCGCTCACCCGCATCGAGATGCCCGACGACTGGGTGGGCCACCCCCAGCGCAAGGACTACCCCCTCGGCGGGATCCCGGTGGAGTACCGCGG
>DATADI010000221.1:0-6269 GCA_036258615.1 Thermomonospora sp.
ACCGGGGGGAGCGCGCCCGGCGGGGACGGCACCCCCGCACCGCGCGGCCCGGTCACCCTGGACGGCAGGGTGGCGATCCTGGCGGCGGCGGAGCAGGCGGAACGGCAGCCGGTCGGCCGGTACTGGCACGTGGACGAGATCCAGGGCCAGTCGTACATCATGCGGCCGAAGACCGGCACCTATGCGATCACCGGCGCGCACAGCGAACTGTTCGCGTGGCGGGGCGCCAGGTCGGGCATGGGCGAGGCGTACTACGAGCGCGACCTCCCGGCCCGTCCGCTGACCGAGCGGGACGCGGCGCTGTGGCGCAGAGCCGGGTCACCGGCCAGTTTCCGCGTCTGGTCGAACGACGCCTACCACACCTACACCACCGGGATGACGCGGTGGAAGGTGAAGCGCGACGCCGGGGGCGGCGGGGAGTTCGTGCTCGGGAAGTCGGTCGAGGACCTGCAGAACCTGCCCACCGACCCGGCCAGGCTCACCGAGATGTTCCTGAGCACGCCGGAGATGAAGAGGATGGCGGGCATCCCGGCCGAGAAGCCCCTCTCCGAGCGCATGGACGTCCCCGGCTCCAAGATCATCCGGGTGGCGGGCCTGCTGAACGAGCCGATCCCGCCGAAGGTCCGGGCGGGCCTGATGCGGGCGCTGGCCGCCCAGCCGGGCATCCACGCGATCGGCCGCGTCACCGACCCGCTGGGCCGCCCGGGGGTCGCGCTGGCCTCCGACGACCGCCCCACGACGATCACCGGCGAGTTCGGCACGCCCAAGGCCCAGCAGGGCACCTACCGCTCCCGCAACGTGCTCGTCTTCGACGAGCGCACCGGCGCGCTGCTGTCCGACCAGGTGATGCTGACCAGCCCCGGCGGTCCGTACGCGGAGATGAAGCCCGGCTTCGTCATCTACTACAACCTCCTCCGCTCGGCGGCCTGGACCGACACCAAGCCGACACCCCCCGCCGCGCCCCCGTTCGACTGACCTCGTCCCCGATCTCACCGCCCCCGTCCGCGCGAACGTCGCGGGCGGGGGCGGCGAGGCGTGCGCGGTAGCCGGAGCGTCACGTCGGCGGCCGGGCGAGTTTGGCGGCCACCGCGTCGAGGACCCAGCCCAGGCCCGTCGAGAGGGACGCCTCGGCGTCCACCTCCGTGCCGTCGTACACGGCGTTTGGCCAGCGCCGGGAAGCGGCCCGTGGCCAGCATCTTCCTCAGGTGCGGGCCGGAGGCGCGCTGGAAGTCGCGCCTGGACAGGCCCCTGGCGCGCTCGGCCCGCAGGTCCGCGATCCCGCCCCCGACGCCCGTCCCCCGGGCGGCACGCTGGACCTGCATGAAGGGCTGGGCCAGCGCGCGCTGGACAAGGCGGGGCTGCCGGCGGACTTCGAGGCGCTGTCCCGTCCCGAGGGGCAGGTCATGCGCATCCTGGACACCGACGGGACCGTCCTTCGCGACTGGCGACCCCGTCCCGGTGACCGGGCCGACCCCGAGATCGACCGCGGGCAACTCCGTGACCTGCTGATCGGCCCTCTGGACGTCCAATGGGGGCGGGGCGTGACGGAGGTGGTGCCGCGGACCCGGGACGGCGTGCTGGTCCGTTTCGCGGACGGCCGGCAGGAGACCTTCGACCTCGTGGTCGGCGCGGACGGCGCCCGGTCGCGGGTCCGCCCGGCGGTCTCGTCCGCGGCGCCGCCCGCGATACGCGCTGATCAGCAACCGAACATCAGACGTAGGCCCGGACGATCGCACCGAGCACGGCCTCAGCGGCGGCCCCGGGCACGGTGTGGCCGAGCAGGTCCGGGGCCTCGACGTCGCCCTTGGCCCCGGCCGGCATACTCGGCAGCCGGTCGAAATGGTGCTGGAATGCGTCCCTGGTGGAACTGTGGTCAGCCCTTGGGCTTGCGGCCCTTCCAGACGACGACGTGGACCTTGACGAAGGTGCCGGTTCCCTGCCTGCGTAGGCCCTTCACGGCGATTCCCGCGACGGCGCCTGTATCGGTCGTGACGCAGATGCGCAGGGTTTTCGTGACGGTGGTGGCGGTGGTGTAACGGGTGGTGTCCCGGCACGTGGCGTACCCGAGTTTCTCACGGCGGGTGAGGACGACGATTCGGCCGTCCGTCGCGCTGACCTGTCCGGCGCTGAATCCGACATCCCCTCCGTAGGCACCCTGAAGCGGGGCCATCGGTTCGTCCAGGAACCGCAGGTGATAATTGCTCGGAACTTCGATCAGCCCTGTGTTGAGCCGGGCACCCAGCGGCTCGTCCTTGTACTTGCCCTCATGGGGATCGGGCTGCCGAGGGCCGAAGAACACCCACCCGACCGCCAGGGCGACGATGACCAACACGACCATCGCCCCGCATCCGATTTTGGGTCGTACCTGCCGGGGCTTCGCCTTCGGCGGGGCCGGTCGCGGCGCCTGTGGCTGTTTCGGCTTCTTCGGCCTTTTCGACTTGGGCTTGGGGCTCGGCGGTACGGCGTGCGGGGCCGTGGCCGTCTTACCGGCGGGCGCCCGGAGTCGCCCGGTCAGTTGACGCACCTCGTTGGCCCTGCCCGGTTCGCCGAGCAGGGTGAGGAAATCGGCCATCGACTGCAACGCCGTTCTGGCGGTGCCGGTGTCGAGGTCGTTGACCTGGTCGTGCGAGGCGAGGTTGCGGGCCTCCCGGACCCGGTGCGCGAGGTGGTGCGCCCGCCTCGGCAGCACCTTCTCGCCGAACGCCCGTTCCTCCTTGGTCAGCACCCAGATCAGGAAGCCGAGGTCGCCGAGATGTTCCTGGTTCATCCCCGACCGGGGATGCCGCCGTACGAACGCCGGAAGCCAGTCCTTTTCGTACGTCCGAGTCATGTGTTTTTGGACGAACGGTTTCAGCACCTGCGCGACAGTCCGCAACCCGGCGGTCACTTGGTCCTGATTGACCAGCTTCGTCGTCACCGGGGCATCGTAACGGCTCGCCAAACCGCACCGGACGAATACCGCAGAAGACCGACCTTGACGGCGAGCAGCGCGCGGGGATCACGATCTCCAGGCCATGCCTCAGCGCCGTGTACCAGTGGTGACGGGGTCGACGATCAGTGGATGTCGGCGCCTGTGGGCTGGTGTGCGGCGAGGTGCCTGTGGAAGAACTCCGTCAGTTTCGCCACGGCCGGCGTGACGTACTCGTCCCTGTCGTAGAGGTCGACGTGGGTGGCGCCCTCGATGGTGAAGAGTTCGGCGGTGTCCCCGGCCGCGGCGACCGCGTCCTGGCTGTACGGGAGTGTCTGGGCGTCGGTGCCGGCGATCATCAGCAGGGGTCGTGGGGCGATCTTGTGGACGTCGGCGTAGGAGTCGTACTGGTCGAGTTCGTCGGCGCTGCGCGCGACCCACTGGTTGGTGGAGCGCGGGTGGTGGCCACGCGGGGTCTTGTAGTAGTCGAAGAACTCGCGGACGGGCTTGGGCGTGGAGTCGTCGACCGAGTCCGGGAGCGCGCTCACCATGGTCGCGGGTTGGCCGGCGGCCTCCTCACTGCGGTGCTGCCCCGCCTGCCGGACCATCGTCCGCCAGGCGTCGGGGTCGGGGTCGCGGAAGAAGCTGGCGATGTCGACGGCGCTGACGGTGGCGACGGCCTTCATGCGGTGGTCGGTCTGTGCGGCGTAGGGGACGTAGCCGCCTGATCCGCAGATGCCGAGCACGCCGATCCGTTCGGGGTCGATGTCGTCACGGGTGGTCAGGTAGGTGACGGCGTTGCGGAAGTCGTCGGCGCGCTGGAAGGGGTCCTCCAGGCCGTGCGGCTCGCCTTCGCTTTCGCCCTGGTAGGCGGCGTCGAACGTCAGGACCGCGAAGCCCTGCCGGATGAGGCGTGCGGCGTAGTTGGCGGGCGCCTGCTCCTTGACGCCGGTCACCTGGTGGCCGATGACGATGGCCGGGTACGGCTTGCCGGCCGCGTCGTCGGGGGTGTAGAAGTGCCCGGCGATCATCATGGCGTTGCTGGGGAAGCGCACATCGGTCTTCATGTCGGTGCCTCCTTGTGCGTGGTGGGCGGCCGGGCCCGGCGATGGCCGTCCGTGACCATCCGTGCACGTCCGGGGCCTGCCGGACGATGCCGGCCTTGAGGCAGTCTCACCCCGACATCGACCCGCAAACAGGACGGTCGAGCGCCTGCCGGCCGGGCGGGGGGCCGCGGCCCAGGAGGAGCGGCCCAGGAGGAGAGCGCCCCAACGCCCAGGTCAGGGCCTAACCGCCGGTGTCCGCGCACTCGTGGCTGCCGCCGCCGCTGCGGCAGCCCACCTCTCCGGTGAAGGTCGCCTCCGGCGCGGGGCGCCTCCCGGCGTCCTCCCGCACCTGGCCCGCCGCGCCCGCACAGACCACCAGGATCACGAGCCCGGCCATGAGGCCCTGTCCCCACGCGGTCACCGTCGCGCCCCTCCGGAAGGCCCGCCACGCCGCCCACCCGGCCAGGGCGCCGACCACGCCGATCGCCACCAGGTGCCCCCACACGGGCCCGTACCGGGGGCTCCGGGCGGGGTCGAAACTCCACCCGGAGATCCAGTAGTGCCCCGCGATCACCGCGAGGGCGAACACCTCCACGACGGCCAGGCCGAAGGCCGCACCGATGTCGGAGCCCAGGTCGCGCCGATCGCCGTCGGCAGGGGTCGCACGCATACCACCACTATCGCCGCACGTCGCAGGGCCATCGCCCGAGTACTCCTACTCAACTCCCCTGGGTACCGGAGCGGATTCGGGCGGCCCGCTCCGGCACGCCCGGCCTGATGTGAGGCCCGGTCAAAGGGGCCACTGGACGTGCTTGACCTCGAAGAACTCCCGGAAGCCCTCTTCCCCGCACTCCCGTCCGACGCCGCTGTGGCCGGGGCCTCCCCAGGGGGCGTCGTCACGCCTGCCGCCCCCGCCGTTGACGGTGACGGTGCCCGAACGCACGCGGCGCGCGAACGCGATCGCCTCCGGCGTGGGCCCCCACACGTTGGCGTTCAGCGCGTACCTGCTGTCGTTGGCGATCCGGAGCGCCTCCTCCACCTCGCGGTACGGCATCACCACGCCGACGGGGGCGAACAGCTCCTCCTGGGCGATCTCGGCGGTGTTGTCGACGCCCGTGATCAGGGTGGGCTCGAAGAAGAACCCCTCGGCCAGGCCCTCCGGGCGGCCACCGCCGGCCGCCACGGTCGCTCCCTGCTCGCGGGCGCGCGCCAGGTAGCCCGAGACGTTGCGGTGGTGCTCGTCCGTGATCAGCGGGCCCACCATCGTGCGGCCGTCGAACGGGTCGCCGACGACGAGTCCCTTCATGAACGCGGCCGACCTCTCGACGAACTCGTCGAAGTCGGCCTCCGGCACCAGCGTCCGCGTGGTCGCCCCGCAGGCCTGGCCCGCGTTGCGGCAGAACCGCAGGACGGACGGCGCGACCGTGGCCTCGACGTCCGTCCCGGGGAGCAGGATGTTCGGCGACTTGCCGCCGAGTTCGAGGACGACCTTCTTCAGCGTGGGCGCGGCCAGCGTCATGATCCGGCTGCCCACCGCGGCGGAGCCGGTGAAGGTCACCAGGTCCACCTCGTCCGCGCCGGCCACCTGCTCGACGACGGCAGGCGGCCCGAACACCAGGTTGACCGCACCCGGCGGGAATCCGGCCTCCTCGGCCAGCCGCACGAACGCGGCCGTGCACAGCAGCGCCCTGGGCGAGGGGACCAGCACGGCCGTGCAGCCCGCGGCGAGGGCCGGTCCGAGCTTCCACACGCACAGCAGGAGCGGAACGTTGTACGCGGTGATCGCCGCGACCACGCCCACCGGCTCGCGCAGCAGCATGCTGCTGGAGGTGACGGGGTCGTGGTGCAGCGGCAGGTGCTCCTCCCAGCCCTCCCTGGGCCCCCGCCGGGCCAGCTCGGCGAAGTACCGCAGGGTCTTGACCGGCCCGTCCACGTGGAGTTCGGCGGCGCTGAGGGGCGCGCCGACCTCGGTGGCCACCAGTCGCAGCAGATCCTCCCGGTCGCGTTCCATCAGGTCGGCGAGCCGGTACAGCAGGGCGCTGCGCTCCCTCGGGCCGAGGCGGCTCCACTCCCCGCCGTCGAACGCGCGGCGCGCCGCCGTGGCCGCCGCGGCCGCCTGCGCCGCGGTCGCGGCCGGCGTGACGGCGATCTCCCGTCCGGTCGCCGGGGCCACGGACCCGATCTCCGCGCCCTGCCCCGTCAGCCACTTCCCGTCGATGTGGCACGCGACGTCCTGCACCACCGTGACCGCGCCCATTCCGTTCCCCTTCACGCCGAGTGTGCCGTGATTGTGCCGCCGGGCGGGTGCGGCCCAC
>DATADI010000222.1:0-5730 GCA_036258615.1 Thermomonospora sp.
CGTCAACCTGAGCCTCGGCGGTCCCGACACCCCGGGCGCCGACCCGCTCGAACGCGCGGTGGACACCCTCAGCGCCCAGTCCGGCGCGCTGTTCGTGGTGGCGGCGGGCAACGAGGGCGAACGCGGACAGCAGACGATCGCCAGTCCCGGCAGCGCCGACGCGGCCCTCACCGTGGGCGCGGTGGACGACCGGGACGCCGTCGCCGCGTTCTCCAGCCGGGGGCCACGGGTCGGCGACCACGCCCTCAAGCCCGACGTCACCGCGCCGGGCGTGGACATCACGGCCGCCGCCGCGACCGCGACCGGCGCGGGCCCGTACCTGGCGATGACCGGCACGTCGATGGCCACCCCGCACGTGGCGGGCGCGGCGGCGCTGCTGGCCCAGCGGCACCCCGGCTGGACCGGCAGGCGCCTGAAGGCCGCGCTGATGAACACCGCACGCCCGTCCGCCGGGGAGACCCCGTTCACCCAGGGCGCCGGGCGGGTCGACGTGGCGCGCGCGGTCAGCCAGCAGGTCACCGCCAGCACCGGCAGCGTCTCCGGCCGCCTGCGCTGGCCCCGGCGCACGCCGGTCACGCGGACGGTCACCTACGCCAACACCGGATCCAGGCCGGTGACGTTGTCGCTGCGGACCAGCGGCTCCCGGCTCGGCGGCGGATCGGCCCCCAAGGGCATGTTCACCGTCGGCAGGACCAGGGTGACCGTTCCGGCGAAGGGCACCGTCCGCGTGCCGGTCCGCATCGCCGCCGGACGGCGTGCCGCCACCGGAACCTACAGCGGGGTGCTCACGGCGAGGGGGCGGAACGTGACCGTGCGCACCGCCATGGCGGCCGAGGTCTCCGCCCCGCAGGCGAGGCGGGCGCCCGCCTGGGCCGTGGCCTGACTGACGGTGCCCCGGCCGGACGCTCCGGCCGGGGCACCCTCAGGGATCAGGCGATCTGCTTGGTGCGGGCCTCGACGGCGGCGAGGTCGTCGGGCGCCTCCTGGGCGCGGCGCTCGGCCTCCACGTACCGGACGTAGATCTCCGCCTCGCGGTCGATCCGGTCCTCGTCCCAGCCGAGCACGGGGCCCATGAGGGCGGCGGTGACCCGGGCGGAGTCGGTGCCCCGGTCACGGGACTCGATGGACACGCGGGTCCGCCGGGCCAGGACGTCCTCCACCGACCGGGCGCCCTCGTGGGTGGTGGCGTAGACGACCTCGGCCCGCAGGTACGCGTCGCTGCTCGGCAGCGGCTTGGCCAGCTCCGGGTCGGCCTCGATGAGGCTCAGCACCTCGTCCAGGAGCGTCCCGTACCGGCGCAGGAGCTGCTCGATACGGGAGACGGACAGCCCGGACTGGCGGGCGAGCGCGGCGCGCCGGTTCCACAGGGCGCGGTAGCCGTCGGCGCCGACCAGCGGGACGTCCTGGGTGACCGAGGCGGGCACCGCGGCCCCGTCCTCCATGCCCCGCACCGCCTCGTCCACCGCGTCCTTGGCCATGACGCGGTAGGTGGTGTACTTGCCGCCCGCGATGACGACCAGGCCCGGCACCGGAGTGCCGACCAGGTGCTCCCGGGACAGCTTGGCGGTGTCGTCGTCGCTGCCCGACAGCAGCGGGCGCAGGCCCGCGTACACGCCCTCGATGTCGTCGCGGGTGAGCGGCACGGACAGCACGCGGTTGACGTGGTCGAGCAGGTAGTCGATGTCGGCGGCGGTGGCGGTCGGGTGCTCCTTGTCGAGATCCCAGTCGGTGTCGGTGGTGCCGACGATCCAGTGCCGCCCCCACGGGATGACGAACAGGACGCTCTTCTCGGTGCGCAGGATCAGGCCGCTGGCCGAGTCGATCCGCTCGCGCGGCACCAGCAGGTGGACGCCCTTGGACGCGCGGACGTGCACGCTGCTGGCCTCGGCGAGCGCCTGCGTCTCGTCGGTCCACACGCCGGTGGCGCTGATGACCTGCCGGGCACGGACCTCGATCCGCTCCCCGCTCTCCTGGTCCTCCACCACCGCGCCGACCACGCGCTCGCCCTCGCGCAGGTAGCGGACGACCTTGGCGCGGTTGGCGACCAGCGCCCCGTACGAGGCGGCGGTGCGGACCAGCGACATGGTGTGCCGCGCGTCGTCCACCTGCGCGTCCCAGTACTGCACCGCGCCGACCAGCGCGCTGGGCGACAGGGCGGGCGCGACCTTGAGGGCACGGCGCTTGGACAGGTGGCGGTGCCCCGGCATGCCCCGGGAGATCCGCGAGGAGCCGCTCATGGTGTCGTACAGCAGGACGCCCGCGCCGACGTAGGGGCGCTCCCACAGGCGGTGGCTCAGCGGGTACAGGAACGGCACCGGGCGGACCAGGTGTGGCGCGAGCCGCTGGATCATCAGGCCGCGCTCCCGGAGCGCCTCGTGGACCAGGGCGAAGTCCAGCATCTCCAGGTAGCGCAGGCCGCCGTGGATGAGCTTGCTGGCGCGGCTGGAGGTGCCCGCCGCCCAGTCCCGGGCCTCGACCAGGCCGACGCTCAGGCCCCGGGTGGCCGCGTCGAGGGCGGCCCCGGCGCCGACCACCCCGCCGCCGATGACCAGGACGTCGATCTCCTCGCCCGACCCGAGCTGGGCGAGCGCGCGGGCCCGGTGGTCGGACGAGAGCTTGACCGGCTGCATGTTCGCTCCTCGCAGGAGGCGCCTCCCGGTGGAGGCGTGACCAAGATCCAGAATCTAGTATGACATTGTCGAACAATGTACACGTTAGGGTGAGGCTGTGCCAGGGAGAATCCAGTCGGTGGAGCGGGCCGCGGCGATCTTGCGCCTGCTGGCCTCGGGGTCGCGGCGGCTCGGCGTGGTCGAGCTGGCGAACGCGTTGCAGCTCCCCAAGGGCACCGTCCACGGCATCCTGCAGACGTTGCAGCACGTGGGCTTCGTGGAGCAGGACCGTTCCGGCGGCAAGTACCGGCTGGGCGCGGCGTTGCTCCACCTGGGCAACAGCTACCTGGACGTGAACGAGCTGCGGACGCGTGCGCTGAACTGGGCCGACTCCCTGGCCTCGCGGGCGCGGGAGAGCGTGCGCATCGGGTCGCTCCACGAAGGCCAGGTCCTCGTGGTCCACCATGTCTTCCGGCCCGACGACAGCCTCCAGATCCTGGAGGTGGGCGCCCTCCTGCCCGCCCATGCCACGGCGCTGGGCAAAGTGCTGCTGGCCTACGACCTCCAGGGCGAGAGCCTGCTCGACGAACTCGACCGCAAGGACTACACCGCGAGAACCCTCACCGAACGTTCCGACCTGCTCCGCGAACTCGGGCAGGTCAGAGGCCGTGGCTGGGCCTGTGACGTGGAGGAACTCATCGAGGGTGAGGCGTCCATCGCCGCCCCCATCCACGACGACCGCACCGTCATGGTCGGCGCCATCGGCATCTCCGGCGCCATCGAACGGGTCTGCGACGAGGACGGCAGGCCCCGGCTCGATCTGGTGTCGGCGGTGCGCGACGCGGCCCGCGCGATCTCCCGTGACCTGGGCGCCCGGCGCTGGTGACGTCCCCTTCCCAGATTGCGGCTGCGTTACGGCCTCTTGACTTTCGCGGGTACCTGTGTGGAGGATCACCGTACTTGATTCGGTAATGTCGAACACATCGTGATCCTGAGGCCCCCACCGGGCCCCGCACCCCCTGTGAGGTTCCGTGATACCCGAGTCCGCCGACCCCGCCGGTGTGTACGTCGCCGCGATCGACCAGGGGACCACGTCGAGCCGGTGCATCGTGTTCGACCGCCGGGGCGGGATCGTCTCGGTGGCCCAGAAGGAGCACCGGCAGATCTTCCCCCGGCCCGGCTGGGTGGAGCACGACCCCGAGGAGATCTGGGACAACGTCGAGCAGGTGGTGAAGGAGGCGCTGGCGGTCGCCGGCCTCGCCCCGGCCGACCTGGCGGCCGTCGGGATCACCAACCAGCGCGAGACCACCGTCGTGTGGGACCGTTCCACCGGCCGTCCCGTGCACAACGCGATCGTCTGGCAGGACACCCGCACCGACGAGATGGTGCGGGAACTGGAGGGCGTCGTCGGCCGGGAGCGGTTCCGCGAGCGCACCGGCCTGCCGCTGGCCACCTACTTCTCCGGCCCCAAGCTGCGGTGGCTGCTGCGCGAGGTGCCCGGCCTCGCCGAGCGCGCCGAGGCCGGGGAGGTGCTGTTCGGCACCATGGACACCTGGCTGGTCTGGAAGCTCACCGGCGGCCCGGAGGGCGGCGTCCACATCACCGACGTCACCAACGCCAGCCGCACCATGCTGATGAACCTGGCGAACCTGGACTGGGACCCCACGATCCTGGAGCGGATGGGCATCCCGCGCGCGGTGCTGCCGGAGATCCGCCCGTCCGCCCAGATCTACGGCGCCGCCACCGGCGTCCTGGACGGCGTCCCCGTGGCCGCCGCGCTCGGCGACCAGCACGCCGCGCTGTTCGGGCAGACCGGCTTCTCCCGGGGCGACATCAAGTCCACCTACGGCACCGGCTCGTTCCTGGTCCTCAACACCGGTGAGGAGCCCGTGCAGTCGGCGCACGGCCTGCTGACGACCGTGGCGTACCAGATCGAGGGGCGGCCCGCCGTCTACGCGCTGGAGGGGTCGATCGCGGTCACCGGGGCGCTGGTGCAGTGGTTCCGCGACAACCTCGGCCTGATCAACAGCGCCGCCGAGATCGAGACCCTGGCCCGGACGGTGGAGGACAGCGGCGGCTGTTACATCGTCCCCGCGTTCTCCGGGCTGTTCGCCCCGTACTGGCGCAGCGACGCGCGGGGCGTGGTCACCGGCCTGACCGGCTACGTCGGCAAGGGGCACCTGGCGCGGGCGGCGCTGGAGGCCACCGCCTGGCAGACCCGCGAGGTCGTGGACGCGATGCGCGCCGACACCGGCATCGCCCTGACCGGCCTGCGGGTGGACGGCGGGATGACCGCCAACAACCTGCTCATGCAACTCCTGGCCGACGCCCTGGACGTCCCGGTGGCGCGGCCGACCGTCGCCGAGACCACCTGCCTCGGCGCCGCCTACGCCGCCGGGCTGGCCGTCGGGTACTGGCCCGACCTGGACAGCCTGCGCAGCAACTGGCACAAGGCCGCCGAGTGGAACCCGGCCATCGACCCGGCGCTGCGCGAGCGGCGCCACCGCAAGTGGAAGAAGGCGGTCCAGCGCAGCCTCGACTGGACCGACGACGACGACTGATCCCACCCCTCACCGAGTCCGCAGCCGGGGAACGGCCCGCGCCCTGCGCGGGTCGACGCTGCCCACGTGTCGTCGGGGGACCAGCAGTACCGAGAAAGAGGACGACATGACCCAAGACCCACCCACCCGGCGGTTGTGGGCGGTGCTGTGCACCGCTCTCGGCCTGGTCCTCGCGGGCGGCGCGCTCGCCGCCTTCGTGCAGACCTCCGGCGGCTCGGTGTCGGTCCGCGACACCCGCTTCATGGGCGACAACGGGCAGATGATGAGCGGCCTGCTGTACGTCCCGGAGGGCACGTCCGCCAAGAACCCCGCCCCCGGCATCCTCGCCGTCCACGGGTACGTCAACTCCCGCGAGACCCAGGACGCCTACGCCATCGAGTTCGCCCGGCGCGGGTACGTCGTCCTGGCGATCGACCAGGCCGGGCACGGGTTCTCCGACGCGCCCGCCATGCAGAACGGCTTCGGCGGGCCCGCCGGGCTGCGCTACCTGCACTCCCTGGACATCGTCGACAAGAACAACATCGGCCTGGAAGGGCACTCGCTCGGCGGGCAGGCAGTCC
>DATADI010000223.1:0-6208 GCA_036258615.1 Thermomonospora sp.
GGGGCGGGGAGCAGGGAGGGGACGGCCGGGCGACGGAACGCCGGGCCGTCGTGATCGAGGGAGCGGCGGGATGGCGCTGAGGACCGCGCTCGTGAGGACACCGGGGCCACGGCTGGCCGAGGGGATGGTCACGCACATCGACCGGCGGCCGGTGGACGTCGCGCTGGCCCGGCGGCAGCACGCGGCCTACGTGGCGGCGCTGCGGGCGGCGGGCTGGCGGGTCCGCGCGGTGCCCCCGGCCGACGACCTGCCGGACGCGGTGTTCGTGGAGGACACCGTGGTGGTCTGCGGCGGGCTGGCGGTGCTGGCCCGGTCCGGGGCGCCCGGCCGTCGCGCGGAGGTCACCGGGACCGAGAAGGCGGTACGGGGCCTCGGCCTGGAGGTCGCGCGGATCGAGCCGCCGGGCACCCTGGACGGCGGCGACGTGCTGCAGGTCGGCGACACCGTGTACGTGGGGCTGTCCGGGCGGACCAACGAGGACGCCGTGTGCCAGCTGTCCCCGCTGCTGGCCCCGTACGGGCGGCGGGTGGTGCCGGTCCGGGTGACCGGCTGCCTGCACCTGAAGACGGCGATGACGGCGCTGCCGGACGGGACGCTGATCGGCGTGCCCGAGCATGTGGACACGGCGGCGCTGCCGTGCCTGCGGGTGGTGCCCGAACCGGCGGGCGCGCACGTGGTGGTGCTGGGGGACGGCCACGTGCTGATCTCCGCCGCCGCGCCCCGCACCGCCGAGCGGCTGCGCGCCGACGGGCTGCGCGTCACCGTGGTGGACATCGGCGAGTTCGAGGCGCTGGAGGGCTGCGTGACCTGCCTGTCCGTGCTGGTCCCGTAGCCCGCGGCACGCGCACCACGGCACGCGGCCCCGGTGAGGGTTTGGTAAAGCGTTGTTCACCTGCGGGGTGATCGACGGAAATATCACGCTCCAGACTTGGCAGAGGGAAAACACCGGACCTCGGCCACAAGGAGCGGATAGTTGCGCGGAACATCCCTGCGGTATTGGGCGGCGCTGGCCGTCCTGCCGGTGGCGCTGGCCGCCGGGTGCGGTGACGCCGAGAATGGCGGCGGCTCCGCCGACGCCGGTGCCACCATCAAGGTCGGCATTCTGCACTCGCTGAGCGGCACCATGTCGATCAGCGAGGTCACCGTGGCGAACGCCGAGAAGATGGCGGTCGACGAGATCAACGCCGCCGGCGGGCTGCTGGGCAAGAAGATCGAGGCGGTCCGCGAGGACGGTGCCTCCGACTGGCCGACCTTCGCCCAGAAGGCCCAGAAGCTCATCAGGAAGGACAAGGTCGCGGCCGTGTTCGGCGGCTGGACCTCGGCCAGCCGCAAGGCGATGCTGCCGGTGTTCGAGCGCAACAAGGCCCTGCTGTGGTACCCGGTGCAGTACGAGGGGCTGGAGAGTTCCCCGTACATCTTCTACACCGGCGCAACCACCAACCAGCAGATCGTCCCGGG
This sequence comes from Thermomonospora sp., assembly GCA_036258615.1. Taxonomy (GTDB): domain Bacteria; phylum Actinomycetota; class Actinomycetes; order Streptosporangiales; family Streptosporangiaceae; genus Thermomonospora. The sequence goes on from DATADI010000223.1 coordinate 1,459, forward strand.
CCTGGACTATCTGAAGGAAAAGGGCAGGAAGCGCATCTTCCTGGTCGGCAGCGACTATGTGTTCCCGCGCACCGCGAACAAAATCATCAAGGCCTATGCCAAGGCGAACGGCATGCAGATCCTCGGCGAGGAGTACACGCCGCTCGGGCACACCGAATACAGCACCCTGGTGAACAAGGTGGTGGCCGCCAAACCCGATGCGGTGTTCAACACCCTGAACGGCGACAGCAACGTGTCGTTCTTCAAGCAGCTCAGGAGCGCCGGGGTCACCGCGGACCGGATGCCCGTGATGTCGGTGAGCATCGCCGAGGAGGAGGTCAAGGGCATCGGGGTCGCCAACATCGCCGGCCACCCGGTGGCCTGGAACTACTACCAGACCACCGAGGGCCCGGCGAACGCCCGGTTCGTCAGGGCGTTCCAGACGCGGCACAGGGGCGCGGTGACCTCCGACCCGATGCAGGCCGGGTACAACGCCGTCCACCTGTGGGCCGCCGCCGTCCGGAAGGCGGGCACCACGGACGTCGAGGCCGTCAAGAAGGCCGCCGCCGGGATCTCCCTGGACCTGCCCGAGGGCAAGGTCACCATCGACGGCCCCACCCAGCACCTGTTCAAGACCGCGCGGATCGGCGTGATCCAGCCGGACGGGCTGATCAGGGAGGTCTGGAGCTCCGGCGCGCCGATCAAGCCGGACCCGTATCTGAAGTCCTACCCCTGGGCGGCCGGGCTGGCGTCCTGACCGTGTCCGCGGGCCACGGCGACCACAGAGGAGGCGGCAGGTGGAGGGCTTGCTCAACCAGGTGCCGATCGGGCTGAGCATCGGGGCGGTGCTGCTGCTGATCGCCCTGGGGCTGACGTTCACGTTCGGCCAGATGGGCGTGATCAACATGGCGCACGGCGAGTTCATCATGGCCGGCGCCTACACGGCGTACATGTTGCAGGACTGGGCGGGCGCGCAGGCCGCGGTCGTGGCGCTGCCGGTGGCGTTCGCGCTGGCGGGGGCGATGGGCTGGGTGCTGGAGCGCGCCGCGGTCCGGCACTTCTACGGCCGCCCGCTGGACACGCTGCTGCTCACCTGGGGGGTGAGCCTGGTGCTGCAGCAGGCGGCGCGGGACCTGTTCGGGGCGCCGAACGTGCAGGTCGTCGCACCGTCCTGGCTGAACGGGCGGATCGAGGTGGCCGGGAGCACCGTGCCGTACAACCGGCTGTTCATCCTGGCCCTGGCGGTGGTGTGCGTGGCGGGCGTCTGGGCGTACCTGAACCGGTCGGCGCAGGGCCGCCGGATGCGCGCGGTGATGCAGAACCGGGAGCTGGCCGCGTGCAGCGGCGTCGCCACCGGCCGGGTCGACCAGCTCACCTTCTTCGTCGGGTCCGGGCTGGCGGGGGTCGCCGGGGTGGCGCTGACCCTGATCGGCCCGGTGGGGCCCGCGCTGGGGACGTACTACATCGTCGACGCGTTCCTGGTCGTGGTGGCCGGGGGGCTGGGGCGGCTGCGCGGGGCGGTGATCGCGGCGCTGGCGCTCGGGATGCTGAACTCGTTCGCCGAGTTCTGGACCAACGCCAGCCTGGCCAAGGTGCTGGTGTTCGCGGCGGTCATCGCGTTCCTCCAGGTCCGGCCGCAGGGCATGTTCACGCTGCGCACCAGGGCGCTGACGTGAGCGCCCGGCTGCGCGGGCCCGCGCTGTTCGCCGTGGTCGCGGTACTGCTGCTGGTGGTGGCGCCGCTCACGCTCCCGGCGTTCCGGCTGGACGAGCTGGCCAAGTATCTGTGCTTCGCGATCGCCGCGCTCGGCATCGGCCTGGCGTGGGGGCAGGGCGGCATGCTGACCCTGGGCCAGGGTGTGTTCTTCGGCCTCGGCGGCTACGCGATGGGGATGTACCTCAAACTGCACGACGCCGGGGGAGACCTGCCGGACTTCATGGTGTGGAGCGGTGTGGAGCGGCTGCCCGCGCTGTGGGAGCCGTTCCGCAACCCGGTGGTCGCGCTGGCCGCCGTGGTGGTCGTGCCGGTGGCGGTGGCGGTGCTGCTGGGCGCGCTGGTGTTCCGGCAGCGGGTGCGCGGTGCGTACTTCGCGCTGCTCACCCAGGCGCTGGCCGCCGCGTTCGTGATCCTGCTGGTGGGGCAGCAGGGCCTGACCGGCGGGACGAACGGGCTGACCAACTTCTACGACTTCTTCGGCCGCGACCCCGAGGCCGAGAGCACCCAGCGGACCATGTACTTCGTCACCGCCGGGGCGCTCGGCGTTCTGTACCTGCTGGCCCGCCAGCTGGTGAACAGCCGGTTCGGGCGGCTGCTGGTGGCGGTCCGCGACGGTGAGGACCGGGTCCGGTTCCTCGGCTACAACCCGGCCACGGTCAAGACGATCACGTTCGCGATCTCCGCCGGGATGGCGGGCCTGGCGGGCGCGCTGTTCGTGCCGGTGGTGGGGATCATCTCGCCGTCGCTGCTCGGCGTCGTGCCGTCCCTGGAGCTGGTGGTGGCGGTCGCGATCGGCGGCCGGTACGCGCTGGCCGGGGCGATCCTCGGGGCCGTCGTCATGAACTACGCCAAGACCTCCTTCAGCGAGGAGTGGGCGGGCGGCTGGCTCTACCTCCAGGGCGCCCTGTTCATCGCCGTCATGACCCTGGCCCCCAAGGGCCTCGTCGGCCTGTACGAGCAGCTCAGGGACACCGTCGCCCGCCGCCGCCGCGCGCCGGGCCACCCGGCCCCGGTCAAGGAGGAGGTACCCGCATGACGGCGTTGCTGGAGATCCGGGGGCTGGAGGTCGTCTTCGACGGGTTCCGGGCGCTGGACGGGGTGGACCTCACGGTCGAGCAGGGCGAGCTGCGGTTCCTGATCGGGCCGAACGGGGCGGGCAAGACCACCCTGATCGACGTGATCACCGGGCTGACCCGGCCGTCCGGCGGGACCGTCCGGTTCGGCGGCGCCGACCTGGCCGGACGGCGCGAGCACCAGATCGTGCGGCTCGGCGTCGGCCGCACGTTCCAGACCTCGGTGGTGTTCGAGGAGCTGACCGTGGTGGAGAACCTGGACCTGGCGGCCTCGTTCCGCCGCCCGCTGTGGAGCCTGCTGCGGCGGCGCCGGGGCGTGTCGGACACGGTCGCCGAGGCGCTGGAGACGATCGGGCTGACCGCGCTGGCCGACCGGCCCGCCGGGGTGCTCAGCCACGGCCAGCGGCAGTGGCTGGAGATCGGCATGCTCCTCGCCCAGCGGCCCCGCCTGCTGCTGCTCGACGAGCCGGTCGCCGGGATGGGCCGGGACGAGCGCGAGCGGACCGGCGAGCTGCTCACCGAGATCGCCCGGGACCACACGGTGATCGTGGTGGAGCACGACATGGAGTTCCTGCGCCGGTACGCCTCGACGGTGACGGTGCTGCACGAGGGCCGGGTGCTGGTGGAGGGCGACGTGGCCGAGGTCCGCGCCGACCCCCGGGTGCAGGAGGTCTACCTGGGCCGCGGACGTGAGGAGGCCGCGTGATGCTGGAGGTCACCGGGCTGGAGGCGGCGTACGGGCGGGCGCGGGTGCTGTTCGGCGTGGACCTGACGGTGGAGGCCGGGCGGCTGCTGTGCGTGATGGGCCGCAACGGCGTCGGCAAGACCACCCTGCTCAACACGATCATGGGCGTGCTCGGCCCGACCGCCGGGCGGGTCGTCTTCGACGGCCGCGACGTCACCCGGCTGCCGACCCACGAGCGGGTCCGGCTCGGGATGGGGTACGTGCCGCAGGGCCACGAGACGTTCCCGCAGCTCACCGTGGCCGAGAACCTCCAGGTGACGCTGGAGGCCACCCGGCACCGGGACCGGGCGGCGGTGGACGAGGCGCTGGACCTCTTCCCCCGCCTCAGGGACCTGCTGAAACGGCGGGCGGGCTTCCTGTCCGGCGGCCAGCAGCAGCAGCTCGCCATCGCCCGCGCCCTGGTCACCCGGCCCCGCCTGCTGATCCTGGACGAGCCCACCGAGGGCATCCAGCCGTCCATCGTCCTGGAGATCGAGGACGCCGTGCAACGCCTCCACCGCGAGCAGGGCCTGGCGGTCCTGCTGGTCGAGCAGTACCTGGAGCTGGCGCTGCGGCTGGCCGACACGTTCGTGATCCTGGACGGCGGCACGGTCCGGCGTTCCGGCGACGTCGCCGACCTCCACGACGAGGAGGTCCAGCGCCTCCTCGCGGTCTAGGCCCGACCTCCCGTCGCCGCGTGGCGTGCCCCACATCGGCGGCCGGACGCCCGTAACACGCGCGTCATCCGGTACCGTGTGGAACGTGTCGCGTGGCCTGCTCCTCCTTAGTGGCCGCAGCGGGGGCCTGTAAACAGGTCGGCTCCCTCGCTGCGGGATGTTGACGTGACGTCGGCCGCGAGGATTCCGAGCAGAGGGAAACGCAGCCCATGTATCCGCAACAGCAGCCCAGCGGCATGCCCTTCGAGCGCTATCGCCCGTTCACCCCGGTCCGCCTGGACGACCGCACCTGGCCCGGCACGGTCATCACCAAGGCCCCCCAGTGGTGCGCGGTGGACCTGCGGGACGGCAACCAGGCGCTGATCGACCCGATGGACTCCCACCGCAAGCTGAAGATGTTCGAGCTGCTGGTGCGGATGGGCTACAAGGAGATCGAGGTTGGGTTCCCGGCGGCCAGCCAGACCGACTTCGACTTCGTCCGCACCATCATCGAAGAGGACCGGATCCCCGACGACGTGGTGATCCAGGTGCTGACCCAGGCGCGGCCCGAGCTGATCCAGCGGACCTTCGACGCGGTGCGC
>DATADI010000224.1:0-10783 GCA_036258615.1 Thermomonospora sp.
CTTCGGCGAAAGCTGCAGCCCGTCCACGCCGTTCAGGTTGTAGATCACCGCAACCGGGCCCACCACCATCGGCAGGTTCAGGGCGGGGTTGCCCTGGCAGCGCGTCTTGGCGGGACCGGCCTCCTCCGGGTCGAGCGCGGAGTCCGAGCCGGCGAAGGCCACCTGACCCTGGGTGAACGCCTGGATGCCCGCGCCCGAACCACTGGGGTTGTAGTTCAGGTTGGCGCCGGAGCACGCGGACGAGTAGTACTTCGTCCACTCCTCGATGGCGTTCTTCTGCGCGCTCGAACCGGCGGCGTTCACCGTGCCCGTGGCACAGTCGATGTTGGCACCGGGGGCCTTGGACTTGTCGGCGGCGCTGGTGTTGTCGTCGGAACCGCAAGCCGACAGGGCCAGCGCACCCGCCACGACGACACCGCCGAGGGCGGCAAGCCGAGAGCCGTTCTTCACCGGGGATTCTCCTCTTAGTCGTTGTGAGGTGCATCCCCGTCGTCGATCGAGGCACCGGGGGCACCGTCGCACGCACGCTAAGCAAAGCAGGTGTATAGCCGCCCCGACCCAGGTGAACGAGAGATGAACTGGGCTGGGCAGATCTACGAAGAATGCCCTGATCCGAGATGGCCGCCCGGTTAACGCCCCTGGTCACCGCGGGCGTTCTGACGAGTAAGTGCCCTATGTCCCCGACGGCGCATGTCCCTTCGGAGCACGCCCGGACGGCCCCGCCCCGCTAACGCTCCGCCGTGGCGGGCCGGGCCCCGTACATCACGTCGACGGCGTACCGGGTGAAGCCCAGGGATTCGTAAAGGCGGACGGCGGCCCGGTTGGACTCGTCCACGTACAGCAGCACGACGGGCGCTCCCCGGTCGCGGAGGTGGAGCAGGCCGACGAGGGTGAGGACGCGGCCCAGCCCCAGGCCCTGCGCGTCCGGGTGGACGCCCACCACGTAGACCTCGCCGAGCCCGTCAGGGTGCACCTTGGTCCAGTGGAACCCCACCACCCGCCCGTCCCGCTCGGCCAGGAACAGCCCCGCCGGGTCGAACCACGGCTCGGACTCCCTGGCCCGGACGTCGTCGAGCGTCCAGGCACCCTGCTCGGGATGGTCGGCGAACGCCCGCCGGTTGACCTCCAGCCAGGCCCCCTCGTCCCGGCCGACCTCGAACGTCCGGATCGACACCCCCTCGGGCAGCACCGGCTCGGGCAGCTCCGGCAGCCCCTCGAACGGGCGGCGCATCTGGAACAGCGCACGCACGCGCTCAAAGCCCTCAGAGGCGGCCAGCGCGGCGGCGGCGGGCAGATCCCCGTGCGCCCACACCCGCAGCGGCCCCGCGGCCTCGCGCAGCAACGCCCGCAGCAGCTCACGGCCGTGCCCACGGCGCCGGTGATCGGGATGCACGACCAACTCCCCGGCCGCGCTCTCCTCCTCGATCGCGGGGTCGAGATGGGCGTACCCGACCAGCACGCCGCCCTCCCTGCGGGCCAGCGAACGGGCCCGCCCCGTCCGCAGCAACAGCAGCGACTGCTCCGACAGGGGCCCCACCCCGTCCTCCCGAGCCGCCACCTCCACCAGCCCCAGCACCTCGTCCACCTGCGGCTTCACCACGCCGTCCCCATGATCGCCCATGCGTTCACCCTAGCTCCGGCAGGGACGGGGGAGCCGCGCGCCGGACATCGCGTGAGAGGCCCGTGGGCGACGGCATCGTCGGGCGGGTGGGGGGTCGTCGGGCGGACGGAAGGGGGGATCGTTCCAACTAGGAGCGGACGGGCTCGGGGGCTTCGGACTCGCCCGGGCGGTGGTCGGGGACGAAGCGGTAGCCGACGTTGCGGACGGTGCCGATCAGGGACTCGTACTCGGCGCCGAGCTTGGCGCGCAGCCGCCGGACGTGGACGTCCACGGTCCGGGTGCCGCCGAAGTAGTCGTAGCCCCACACCTCCTGGAGGAGCTGGGCGCGGGTGAACACCCGGCCCGGGTGCTGGGCGAGGTACTTCAGCAGCTCGAACTCCTTGAAGGTCAGGTCCAGGACCCGGCCGCGGAGCCGTGCGGTGTAGGTGGCCTCGTCGATGGTCAGGTCGCCGCTGCGGATCTCGCCGGGCACGTCGTCGGCCTCGCCGGCGGCCACCCGGCCGATCGCGAGCCGCAGCCGGGCCTCGACCTCCGCCGGGCCGGCCCCCTGGAGCAGGACGTCGTCCAGCCCCCACTCGGGGCTCAGCGCGGCCAGCCCGCCCTCGGTGACGATGCCCAGCAGCGGGCAGTCGAGCCCGGTGGTGCGCAGCAGGCGGCACAGGCTCTTGGCCTGGACCAGGTCACGGCGGGCGTCGACCAGGATCACGTCGGCCGGTGGGGCGTCGATGAGCGCGGACGCCTCCGCCGGGGCGACGCGCACCGAGTGCAACAGCAGTCCCAGCGCGGGGAGGACCTCGTCGGAGGGCTCCAGCGCGTTGGTGAGCAAGAGCAAGCTGCTCAAAGGGCCGCCTCCCGCCCATAAAAGACGTCAAGGACCCGGGGGCCTCATCGCCCGGATCCCTCACCACCGAGGATATCCGAGCCGTCCATTAGGGCAATGGCGGGTGTCCATCCGGTTTCGGACGTTGCGGGAATGAGATCCTGGAAGACATGCCCAAGGGGACGATCAGGTACTGGGCCGCCGCGCGCGCCGCGGCGGGGGTCGAGACCGAGCCGTACGAGGCGGCCACGCTCGCGGAGGCGCTGGCCAACGCCCGTGGCGGCAGGGGTTCGGAGTTCTCCCGGGTCGTCGGCCGCAGCTCGTTCCTGATCGACGGCGACCCGGTCGGAACGCGCCCGCACGAGGACGTGGAGCTGCGCGAGGGCTCCGTGATCGAGGTTCTGCCGCCCTTCGCGGGTGGCTGATCTCACACACCGTCCGAACCCCGGCCCCGCCCGGGGGAGTCTCACCGGGATACCGGAAGTCCACGTGAGGAGACACATGCGCAAGTTCCTGGTCGCGATGGCGGTGCTGCTGGTCGTGGGGCTGATCGCGGCGGACCGGATCGGCGTGATGATCGTGGAGGACCGGATCGGCCGCGAGGTCGCCGCCCAGTACGACCTGCAGCAGGACCCGGACGTGACGGTGCACGGCTTCCCGTTCCTCACCCAGGCGATCGGCGGCGAGTACGACCGCATCGACGTGCGGATCCCCGAGTACACCCAGCAGGACGTCACGCTGTCGGACGTCCGCGTGGAGATGCACGGCCTGCGGGCGCCGCTGGGCGACGTGACGGGCGGCAACACCGACAACGTACGGGCGCGGACGGCGACGGCCTCCGCCGTCATCCCGTACTCCCTGTTGCAGCGGTACGCGCCCAAGGAGGTCACCCGCATCACGCCCCGGGGCTCGGACCTCCAGGTGGACCTGAGCGGCTCGATCGCGGGGTTCACGCTGGACGGCACCGCCGTGGTGTCGGTCAGGGCCACCGACGAGGGCATCCGGGTGACCCCGCGCTCGATCGGCAACGGTCTGGTGCAGATCCCGGTGAACGTGCTCCGTGAGAGGCTCGGCTGGACGGTGCCCGTACGGGACCTGCCGGTCGGTTCGCGCATCAGCGACGTCGTGGTCGGCGAGTCCGGTCTGCGGGTCGCCGCCACCGCGGAGGACGTCAGGCTGGGCGATCTGCGCGCAGGTTGAGGACGCCCGGAATGAACCGGGCGGGGAAGGCGTACGTGCTACCGGCGTGGGACCCACCGCGGACGAGAAACTGCTGCGCTCGCTGTACGCCGAGCACGGCGGTCCGCTGCTCGGCTACGTCCTGCGGCTCACCGGCGGCGACCGGCAGCACGCCGAGGACGTCGTCCAGGAGACGCTGCTGCGGGCCTGGCGGCATCCCGAGGCGCTCACCGGGCGGCCGGTGCGGCCCTGGCTGTTCACCGTCGCGCGCAACCTCGTGGTGGACGCGCACCGCGCCCGCCAGTCCCGCCCCCCGGAGACGGGGTTGAACGAGCACGCCGCGGTCCCGGCGGAGGGTGACGACATCGACCGGGCCCTGGAGTCCTGGACGGTGGCCGAGGCGCTGGCGGAGCTGAGCCCGTCACACCGCGCGGTGATCCTGGAGACGTACTACCGGGGCCGGTCGGTGGCCGAGGCGGCGAAGATCCTGGGGATCCCGCCCGGCACGGTCAAGTCGCGGACGTACTACGCGCTGCGCGCGCTGAAGCTCGCCTTGGAGGAGCGGGGGTTGGCGCCATGAGCATGGGCTGCGAGGAGGTGCGCCTCTCCCTGGGGGTCTACGTACTGGGTGCGATCGACCCCGCCGAGCGTTCCCAGGTGGACGCTCACCTGAGCGGCTGTCCGGTGTGCCGTGACGAGCTGGCGGGGCTGGCGGGGCTTCCGGCGTTGCTGGGACGCGTCGGGGAAGCGCAGATCGCCGAACTGGCCGGTCCTCCGGAGGAACTGCTCGAACCGTTGCTGGCGCGCGCCGCCGAGGAACGCCGTGGCGGATTCCGGGCCGGCCGAATCCGGAGCGGCCGGTGGACCCCGCTGCTCGCCGCCGCGGCGGTGCTGCTGGTGGTGGGCCTGCTGTTCGGCGGCGCGCTGGGCGACCGGTTCGGCGGCGACGGGGGCACTGTCGCCCAGCGGCCCTCGCCGAGTTCGACCGGCGAGCAGCTCACCGCGTCCAACCGGCGCACCGGGGTGTCGGCACGGGTGATCGTCAAGCGGTGGGTGACGGGTACCGGCGCCGAGGTCCACCTCAGGGGCGTCCGGCCCGGCAGCCGCTGCCGCCTGGAGGCGGTCGACAAGTACGGCCGACGCGACCAGATGGGGAGCTGGCAGGTGCCTCCGCCGGGCGGCTACAACACCTTCAACGGGACGTCGATGTTCCAACGTGACCGTGTCGCGTTGTTCCGCATCCTCGCCGTGGACGACGACCGTACGCTGCTGGAGATCCCCGCCCGCTGACCTGGGCGCGGAACAAACGGGCGAGGAGTGGGAGTTGTTCCGAGCACGATGACAGGTGCGCTCGTCGCAGCCGGGGTGCTGCTCGCGGCCACGGTGTTCGGCCTCGTACGGCGGCACCGGGACGGCAGGCTGCGCGTGGCCGGGCCGCGCGGCGGCGCGGCGGCACGGGAGGCGAGTCCGCTGGACGAGGCGCACGAGCGGCTGGACGCCGGTGACCTGGGCACCGGGCTGGGGGAGCGGGCCACGCTGGTGCAGTTCTCCAGCGCGTTCTGCGCGCCGTGCCGGGCCACCCGGCGGGTGCTGGCGGACGTCGCCGCGATGGTCGACGGCGTCGCCCACGTGGAGATCGACGCCGAGTCCCACCTGGAGCTGGTGCGGCGGCTCGGCGTCGTCCGGACCCCCACCGTCCTGGTGCTGGACGCCGCCGGACGGGTCGTACGGCGCGCCTCCGGCACCCCCCGCAAGGCCGACGTCATCGCCGCGCTGGGCACGGCCGTCGATCCGGCCTAGCCGCTGACCTGCGGGAAACATGGACCTCACCGTCTCGGAGAGCGAGACGGATGTGACATCGTGCGAGACAGCGCCTACCATCGGGTCCGTGCGTTACTGGACAGAGCAGATGCTCACGAAGCGGCGCGCGGTCGACTTCTGCCGCGTGTCCACCTCGCTCTGTCGCATGGTCTGAGGCATCGAGCCCCGTTAGAGCCCTCCGAGTCTCCTTCCAGCTCGCCTGAGTCTCAGCACCTGGAGCACCACGATGCAGGTCGATCCGCGTGGACAGCGTGTGGCCGCCGGTATCACCACCGTCGTCCTGGTGGCGGTGCTGGTGACGGGCAGCGGATGGCTGCTGGCGGCCCAGGCCGCGGTGTTCGCCGTCGGCGCTCTGGCCGGCCCTCGGTACTCCCCGTACGCACTCCTCTTCCAGGCCCTGATCAGGCCGCGGATCGGACCGCCCGGGGAGTTGGAGGCCGCCGCGCCGCCCCGGTTCGCCCAGGGTGTCGGGCTGGTCTTCGCCGCGGCGGGGGTGACGGGGTACGCCCTGGGCCTGACCTGGCTCGGTATCGGTGCCACCGCCTTCGCGCTGGGGGCGGCGTTCCTGAACGCGGCGTTCGGGTTCTGCCTCGGCTGCGAGATGTATCTGCTGATCCGTCGCGTGATTCCAACCAACCGCTCCGACAGGGAGGTCCCCGTATGAGCCGCACCGATGTCCTGGTGGACGCCGAATGGGTGGAGAACCACCTCGATGACCCGGGCCTCGTTCTCGTCGAGGTCGACGAGGACGTCTCGGCCTACGACAAGGGCCACATCCGTGGCGCCATCAAGATCGACTGGAAGACCGAGCTGCAGGACCCGGTGCGTCGTGACTTCGTCGACCGGACCGGCTTCGAGCAGCTGCTGTCCAAGAAGGGCATCGCCAACGACGACCTGGTGATCCTGTACGGCGGCAACAACAACTGGTTCGCCGCGTACGCGTACTGGTACTTCAAGCTCTACGGCCACGACAAGGTCAAGCTGCTGGACGGCGGGCGCAAGAAGTGGGAGCTGGACTCCCGCGAGCTGGTGACCGACGTCCCGACCCGGCCGGAGACCACCTACCAGGCCAAGGACCAGGACCTGTCGATCCGCGCCTTCCGCGACGAGGTCGTCGAGGCGATCGGGACCAACAACCTGATCGACGTCCGTTCGCCCGACGAGTTCTCCGGCAAGCTGCTGGCCCCGGCGCACCTCCCGCAGGAGCAGGCGCAGCGCGCCGGGCACGTCCCGACCGCCCGCAGCATCCCGTGGTCGAAGGCGGCCAACGACGACGGCACGTTCAAGTCCGACGAGGAGCTGCGCGCCCTCTACGCCGAGGCGGGCGTGGACTTCAGCAAGCCGACCATCGCCTACTGCCGCATCGGCGAGCGGTCCTCGCACACCTGGTTCGCCCTGCGCGAGCTGCTGGGCCTGTCGGACGTGAAGAACTACGACGGCTCCTGGACCGAGTACGGCTCGCTGGTCGGCGTCCCGATCGAGCTGGGCGAGGCCAAGTAAGGACTCCGGCGGGCACCCGCAGCCGAGCGAGGGTGCCCATGGGGAGTGGGGGCCACCCGCCCCACAAGCACAAGACCCCGCCTCGAAGCGGAGATTGGAGACACCCATGACTCAGGGCTGCGCGGCGCCCGCCCAGACGGCGCACCTTCCCGCCACCGTCGACCTGGCCAACGAGGCCGTCATCCAGGGCACGGTCACCCGTGACGGCGCCCCGGTGCCCAGCGCCTACGCCCGGCTGCTGGACTCCTCCGGCGAGTTCACCGCCGAGGTCGTGACCGGTGACGAGGGCGTGTTCCGCTTCTTCGCCGCCGACGGCGACTGGACGGTCCGCGTGCTCGCCGCCGGCGGTGTGAGCGTGGACACCACCGTCACCGCCAAGACCGGCGAGGTCGCCGCCCTCGAGGTCGCCATCTGACATCTCCCTGTCACCGAACACCCCGCCCCGGGTCCCCGGCGGCGGGGTGTTCGCGTTCCCGCCCGCCCGGCGCGACCCTGGAGGCATGATCACCTACCTGGCCCGGGTCTTCGTCGCCCCGGACGGACGGCACGGCAACCCCGTCGCCGTCGTGCTCGGCGACCTGCCCGACCGCCCCGAACGCCAGCGCATCGCCGCCCGCTCGCCCGCCCCCGCGACCGTGTTCGTGGCGCCCGACGGCCGCTCGGTACGCATCCACAACCGGAAACTGGAACGCCCCTTCGCCGGCCACCCGCTCCTCGGAACCGCAGCCGTGCTCCGCCACCTCGGCACCCCGGCCGACACCCTGGAAACCCCCGCCGGGACAGTCCCCCTCTGGCACGACCACGGCACGGAGTGGCTCCAGGCCCCGTCCCGCTGGTCGCCGCCCGTGACCCACCGCCGCCTGACGACCCCGGCGGACGTCGAGGCCCTGACCGAGGCCCCACCGGACGAACCCGTCCAGGTCTGGGCCTGGATCGACGAGACCTCCGGAACCGTCCGGGCCCGCCAGTTCGCCCCGAGCGAGGGCAAACCCGAAGACGAGGCCTGCGGCTCGGCCACCATGGTCCTCGCCACCCTCCTAGGCCGCCCCCTCACCGTCCACCACGGCCGAGGCTCCCTCATCCACGCACACCCCCACGGCACCGCCGTGAACCTGGGCGGCCTCTGCACCATCACCCGGCCCCGACCGTGACCCCTCGCCCTCCCTCGGCCCAACCAGTCAACCCCGAGGAGACGCGGCCCACACCCGACCGGCCGCCACTCGCCCTGACCCGGACGCCCCGGGCATCTCCGGGGAGGTGCGGGCCATGCCCGCCCGGTTGGTACTCGCCCTGACTTGGACGCGCCACAGACCTGGTGGTCCTGGACGTGCTGAGGCGGCGGATGGGCGGGCTCACCACCGAGCTTGACCAGGCCGCCGGAGGAGGCGGAGGAGTGCGAGGGTCGTAGGCCGGGCTGGGGAGGGCGCTCGGTTGGACATCGCGGACCGAGGCTCGTGGCTGGGCGGCTGTTGGCGGGTGAGGTCGTTCAGGCGGCCACGGGGACGGAGGCGGGTGCGCGGAGGCCCGGAAGGGGCATCTGGGATGGACGGCCGGTGGCGTGGAGGCCGGGGAAGCGGTCGAACAGGGTCCGTACGGCGACGGTCGCCTCCAGGGTGGCCAGGCCGGCGCCCACGCAGTGGTGCGGGCCGGGGGCGAACGCCAGGTGGTCGCGGGCGTTCGGGCGTGCCGGGTCGAAGCGGCCGGGGTCGGGGAACACCGCCGGGTCCCGTCCGGCCGCCGCCAGGAGCAGCAGGACGGTCGCGCCCTCCGGGACGGTCACGGCGCCCTGCTCGGTGTCGAGGTCGATCCGCTCCAGGGCGGTACGGGCGGTGTACTGGACGGGCGGGTCGTACCGGAGGACCTCCTCGACGAGGCCGTCCTCGGCGAGCGCGGCGTCCCGGTCGGGATGGTCCAGCACGGCCAGGACGGTGTTGCCGATCAGCCAGGGTGTGGTGTCGTACCCGGCGAAGAACACCATCTCGGCGGTGGCGACGAACTCCCGTTCGGTCAGCGGGGGATCCGCGTTCGCCATCCGGCCGAGCAGGTCGTCGCGCGGCCGGGCCCGGCGGTCGTGATAGGTGGCGCGGAAGAGCCCCTCGGCCTCCTGGACCGTCCGCCGCCAGCGACGGGCGTCGCCCGGGGTGCGCGGCCCGGCCACCACCGCGACCTCCGCCTTCGACCAGCGGCGGAACGCGGGGATGTCGGGTTCCAGCCCCAGCAGGTCGCTGATCACCAGCAGGGGCAGCGGTGCCGCGAAGTCGGTGGCCAGGTCGAACGGCCGGTCCTCGGGGACGGCGTCCAGCAGCTCGGACGCCAGCGCCGCGATGCGCGGGGCGCGGGCCGCCAGGTCGGCGGGCCGGAAACCCAGGGCGGCCGGACGGCGCAGCCGCCGGTGCTCGGGGCCGTCCAGCACACCGAACGACTCGGCCAGCGGGTCCACCGGGCCGTGCGGATCGGGAGGCGCCATGCCCGGCCGGGCGGTCATGCCCATCGCGGGGTGGCGCAGCAGCCGGTCGGCGACCGTGTGCGAGGCCGTCAGGTACAGGCCGAGCCGGGTACGCACCAGCGGCCCCCGGGCACGCACCTCCTCGTACAGGGCGTGCGGATCGGCGTGGTCGGTGAGCAGGCGGGCACCGAGGTCCCCGGCGGCCCGCCCGGCCAGCAGGGCGGCGCGCTGCGCGAGGATCCGCGTCGCCTGCAGTGCGTCGGTACGAAGCTTCATGGTGGTCTCCGGTGGGTCACGTCGGCCGGAACCGTCCGGCCAGGTGGGCGTCGAGCGTGGCCACCGCCTGCTCGTGGGCGAACGTCCCGGGTTCGCACAGCAGACGGAGCACCAGCCCGTCCAGCAACGCCAGGAACAAGGTGGCCTCCAGGTCGTCGTCGGTCCCGGGTGCGAGCTCCCCGCTCACCACTCCCCGGCGGACGACCTCCCGCACGTCGGCGTGCAGCCCGGCGCGGTGGCGGGCCTCGACGGCGGCCAGCTCGGCGCTGACCAGGGTCCGGGCGGTGAACGCCACCCACACCCGCACCAACGCCGTCCCCGCCGCGTCCCGCGGCAACCAGGTGAGCGCCTGTTCCCGCAGGTAGGCGATGGTCCCCAGATCGGTCGGCACCGCCGCCGACCGAGCCTCCAGCAGCTCGGCGACATGCCGGTACGCCAGCAGGAGCATCTCGTCCTTGGTGCGGAAGTAGTACTGCACCTTGGCGGGCGACACCCCGGCCTGCGCGGCCACCTCCCGCACGCTGACCTCGTCCAGCCCCCGCCGCGCCGCGATCTCCAGCAACGCCTCCAGCAACTCCGCCCGCCGCCGTCCGTACTCCTCACTCATCGCCATACCCCGACCATACGCCCGTACGGGTCATCTGTGCAATACGCCCGTACAGGCTTTCGCTTCAGGTCGCTCCTGACATGCGTGTCCGCTGTGAGCAGCGGCCCCGACGGCTGGCCGTGGACTGGCGCGACAGGCATGGCACCGAGCCGACGTCACCGGACTTCTCCACCATCGAGATCTCGGCGCTGCATGACGCCGCCCCCGCCGCCGGATCTCGGGTGGGAGACCTTCGTTCTCCGTCCGTATCAGCGGACGCGCCCTTGAGGCACGGCGATCGTGTGGGTCGTGATCCAGGTGAGGCCAGCGGACGCCCAGAGCCGCGTCCCGCAGCTCGTCCCGGTGGCGTCGCGATCGTGGTCGCGGTCGGCGGTGGCGGTCTCGGGTGGTGGCCGGAGAGTGTCGGCGAGGAGGTCGGTCGTTCGGTGCCTGCGGCTGGCTGAGCCGGGGCCGACCAGGAGTTCGGGCACGCGAGTACGTGAGGTGGCGGTTGGCGGGTAACTGGTCGCGGTG
>DATADI010000225.1:0-8323 GCA_036258615.1 Thermomonospora sp.
GCCGAGGCCGGCTTCGCGGGCGAGGACGATGGCTTGGGCGCGGTCGGCGACGTGGAGTTTCATGAAGATGTTGCTGACGTGGTTGCGGACGGTTTTGGGGCTGAGGAAGAGGGTTTGTGCGATGTCGTGGTTGTTGCGTCCTTGGGCGATGAGTTGGAGGACTTCGCGTTCGCGGTCGGTGAGTTCGGGGAAGGCGGTTTGTTTGGGGTCGGGCATGTCGCTGAAGTAGGTGAGGACTCGGCGGGCGATTTCGGGTCCGTAGATGGCTTCGCCGGCGGCGACGGCGCGGACGGCGCGGGCGATTTCTTCGGCTCCTGATTCTTTGAGGAGGTAGCCGCGGGCTCCGGCGCGCATGGCGGCGAAGACGCTGTCGTCGTCGCGGAACATGGTGAGGACGAGGACGCCGATGCGGGGGCTGGTGCGGGTGATGGTGCGGGTGGCTTCGATGCCGTTGCCGCCGGGCATGTGCAGGTCCATCACGACGACGTCGGGCTGCAACTCCGCCGCCAGCCGCACCGCGTCGGGCCCGTTGACCGCCTCGGCGACCACGCCCACGTCCAGCGCCTCCAGCAGGGCCCGCAGCCCCTGCCGGTACATGGGATGGTCGTCGGTGATGATCACGCGGACGTCGTCGGGTCTCATGGCAGCGTCACCGTTCTGTCGTCGGGGCCGTCCGCGGGGATCTCCCGGGACGGCGGGATCTCCCGGGACGGCGGGAGGGCCCGGTCGGCGGCGCCGCCGGAGGTCGCCAGCGGCAGCCGGGCGGTCACGATGGTGCCGCCGCCGGACCGGGAGGTGATCGAGAAGGTGCCGCCCAGCTCGGCGGCCCGCTCCCGCATCGAGGTGAGCCCGACCCCCGCGGTGACCGTGCCGGGTAGGCCCACCCCCGAGTCGGCCACCATGAGGTGCAGGTCGTCGCTCCGGCTGAGCTGCACCAGCGCCGTGGTGGCCTTCGCGTGCCGCCGGATGTTGGTGACCGCCTCCTGCACGATGCGGTACGCGGCGACCTCCACGGCGGCGGGCAGCCCGTCGGGGTCCCCGTCGAACCGCACGTCCACGCGGTCGCAGCAGCCCTCGGCCAGCGACCGGATCGCCGCGACCAGCCCCAGGTCGTCCAGGGCGGGCGGGCGCAGCCCGTACACCAGGTCGCGGACCTCCCCGATGGTGGTCGCCATCCGGTCGCGCAGTTCGGCCAGCAGCGGGTCCACCCGGCCGGGGTCGCGCGCCAGGGTGATCCGCGCGGCGTCCAGCGACATCGCCAGGCTCGCCAGCGTGGGTCCCAGCCCGTCGTGCAGGTCGCGGCGCAGCCGCCGCCGCTCCTCCTCCCGGGTCGCCAGGATGCGTTCCCGGGAACGTTGCAGGTCGGCGGTCAGCCGGACGGCGTGCGCCACGTCCGCCAGGTGCACCGCCAGGGTGCCCAGCAGGTCGGCGTCCACGCGGCGGCGCCCGGCCCCGGGCCTGGCCACCAGCATCCGCCCCACCGGCTCGCCGTGCCACACCAGCGGCACCGCGTACGGGCGTTCGCCCAGGTCCCCGTCGGAGTACACGCGGGGCTCGCCGTTGCCGGTGGAGACCTCCACCGCCGCCCCGGGGACCCGCAGCGTCTCCCGCACGGTGGCGACCGCGGTGCCGAGCGCCTCGGAGGGGCCGGGGGCCTCCTGCACGGTGCGGCTGAGCCGGTCGGCCAGCCGGTAGGGGTTGCGTTCCACGCGCAGCAGCCGGTCCACGCCCCGCTGGAGCCGTTCCCGGATCGGGTGGAACAGCGCGCCCGCCGTGAACGCCCCCACCAGCCCGGCGATCTTCGACAGGTGGGGATCCCGGCCGAGCAGCATGGCCACCCCGCCCAGCCCGAAGTACACCGCGCCGATCAGCGAGACCAGCAGCCCGTACACCAGGGTCCGGTTGATGATCAGGTCGATGTCGCCCAGCCGGTACCGCATGAAGCCCACGGCGACCGCGACCGGCAGCGCCAGCAGCACCACCGCCTGGAACGCGCGGAACGGCGTCGTGTCGGGCACCAGCAGCTCCGACACCGCCAGCAGCGTCCCCGGATAGGCCGCCCACAGGATCTGGCGGCGCATGTCGGGGGAGCCGTGGCGGTACCGCAGCGCCAGCGCCAGGGCCCCGCACGCCACCGGGATGAGCCACCCGGCCCGGCGCAGCGCGTCGGCGAGGGGCCCGAGCGGCTCCAGCGCCTCCCAGGCGTACGGGTTGGGCGCCGAGCCCGGCCCCACCGGCCGCGGCGCGAGCGCGATGTACACGGCGGGCAGCAGCGGCAGCCACGCCGCCGCGACCTGCAACGGCCGCCAGCGCGGGGACGGCAGGCGCCCGTCGGGGTACAGGAACATCACCCCGAGCAGCTGGTACATCCCGAACTGGCCGAGCCAGGCGTACGTCCACCCCACGGTGGCCGCCGCCTGCTCGTGCCCGCCCGCGTGCAGCCAGTAGGCGACCTGCCGCAGCACCTCGTACGCGGCGATCACCACGCCGCCGCCCCACAGCAGCCAGCCCGCCCACAGCCGCGGCCGGTGGACGAGCAGGAACGCGCCCACGGCGGGGAACACCGCCCCGACCACGGCTCCCGGGCCCCACATCGGCCCCGGTGCGTCCAGCCGCAGCGCGTACGAGCAGCCGATCAGCACGGGAGTGGTGGCCGCGATGAGCCGGGCCAGGGTGACCACCACCCGCATGCGGTCCTCCCGTCCGGTCAACGCCTGCGTCGACTCTCCCGGGGGACGCGTCCCTAGGTCACGGGACAGGTGTCACGCCGCTCCCGGGAAAACACCCCGGGGGCCGCGGTCAGTCCTCGACGTCGTCGCGGATCCGCCGCATCGTCTCGGCGACGTCGGAGGCGGAGAAGTCGGGCCGGTTGGTCAGCGACGTGCCGTCGGGCGCCGGGAGGATCATCCCGAACGTCTTGTCGGTCGCCCACGCGCACAGCGCGCTCGTGGACGAGGAGCCGCCCGTGCTCGCCCGGATCTCCGCGCACACGCCCACGCCGTCGCCGCCCGGGTCGCTCAGCTCGGTGACGGTCGTGTTGACCAGGCTGGAGGAGCTGGAGGTGGCCGAGCGGCGGAAGTTGGCGACGAACTCGTCACCGCTCTCCACGTCCCCGGTGCCGCCGATGAACAGGTAGCGCTGCGTGCCGCTGCCGTACACCGCCGACTTCACGTCGTCCAGCCGGTAGCCGGCCGACCGCTGCAGCAGCGAGCGCTGCGAGCTGATCTGCGAGCCCAGCTCGCTCTCGGCGGAGTAGTTGCGGCTCAGGCCGCCCGCCGTGGGCGGGGTGCTGATGCTGCTGGGGCCGCCGCCCGCCGACACCGCCACGACGACGACCACGACGATCAGCAGCACCGCCAGGATCCCGCCGCCCAGCAGGAGGATCAGGCCCGCCCCGGAGCCACGCCGGGGCGGGGGCGGCGGCGGGAACGGCGGCGGGGTGCCGGGCCCGCCCCACCCGGGCTGCGGGCCGCCGTAGGGCGGGGGCTGCTGCTGGCCGTACGGGGGCATCGGGCCGCCGGGGGGCTGCGGCCCGAATCCCGGCTGCGGCCCCGGCCCCGGAGGACCGCCGTAGGGGCCGCCCTGGCCTGGCGGGGGGTTCCAACCACTCATCGGGTACTCCTCAGCTCGCCGGCTGGGGGAGCCACGGCGAGACGTTCGGTTCTGTCGGTGATTCAGGTGATGAGGCTGTTCAGCGAACATTGTGACGTACGCGGGCCCCGCCGGGTTCAGCCCGGATCCCCGCCCGGATGCACGGGTCACGGCCTCCGCCGCCCTCCGGCGACCGTAGACTCTGGGCCCGTGACACAGCCCATTGAGCGCCAGGCAGACGTCGACCTGCCCACCCAGTACCGACCGGCTGACGTCGAGGGCACGCTGTACGAGCGCTGGGTAGCGGCGGGTCTGTTCGCCGCCGACCCGGCGCGCGACCCCTCGCGCCCGCCGTTCACCATCGTGATCCCGCCGCCGAACGTGACGGGCTCGCTGCACATGGGCCACGCCCTGGACCACTCCATCCAGGACACGCTGACCCGGCGGCGGCGCATGCAGGGGTACGAGACGCTCTGGCTGCCGGGCATGGACCACGCCGGGATCGCCACCCAGAACGTGGTGGAGCGCGAGCTGGCCAAGGAGGGGCTGTCCCGTCACGACCTCGGGCGTGAGGCGTTCGTCGAGCGCGTGTGGCAGTGGAAGGGCGAGTCCGGCGGCCGGATCCTCGGGCAGATGCGCCGCCTGGGCGACTCGGTCGACTGGTCCCGCGAGGCGTTCACCATGGACGACGCCCGGGCCCGCGCCGTCCGCACCATCTTCAAGCGGCTGTTCGACGACGGGCTGATCTACCGCGCCGAGCGCATCATCAACTGGTGCCCGCGCTGCCTGACCGCCCTGTCGGACATCGAGGTCGAGCACGCCGAGCGCGAGGGCGAGCTGGTCTCCATCCGGTACGGCGACGGCGACGCCTCGATCGTGGTGGCCACCACCCGGGCCGAGACGATGCTCGGCGACACCGCCGTGGCCGTCCACCCCGACGACGAGCGGTACCGGCACCTGGTCGGCACCGAGGTCGAGCTGCCGCTGACCGGCCGCCGCATCCCGGTGATCGCCGACGAGCACGTGGACCCGTCGTTCGGCACCGGCGCGGTCAAGGTGACCCCGGCGCACGACCCCAACGACTTCGAGATCGGCCGTCGTCACGACCTGCCCAGCCTGACGATCATGGACGAGCGCGGCGTGGTCACCGCGCACGGCCCGTTCGAGGGGCTCGACCGCTTCGAGGCGCGGCCCGCCGTCGTCGCCGCGCTGCGCGAGCAGGGCCGGATCGTCAAGGAGGTCCGCCCGTACGAGCACGCGGTCGGGCACTGCCAGCGCTGCGCCACCGTGGTGGAGCCGCGCGTGTCGCTGCAGTGGTTCGTCAAGGTGGAGCCGCTGGCGCGGGCCGCCGGTGACGCCGTCCGCGACGGCCGCGTCCAGATCCACCCGCCGGAGATGGCCGCCCGCTACTTCGCGTGGGTCGACAACATGCACGACTGGTGCATCAGCCGCCAGCTGTGGTGGGGCCACCGCATCCCCGTCTGGTACGGCCCCGACGGGGAGACGGTCTGCCCCGGCCCGGACGAGGAGCCCCCCGCCGGCTGGACCCAGGACACCGACGTCCTCGACACCTGGTTCTCCTCGGCGCTGTGGCCGTTCTCCACGCTCGGCTGGCCCGACCGCCCCCCCGAGCTGGAGCGCTTCTACCCGACCTCCGTGCTGGTCACCGGGTACGACATCCTGTTCTTCTGGGTCGCCCGGATGATGATGTTCGGCCTGTACGCGATGGACGGGGTCGAGCCGTTCAAGGTCATCGCCCTGCACGGCATGGTGCGCGACCAGCACGGCAAGAAGATGTCCAAGTCGTTCGGCAACGTCGTGGACCCGCTGGACTGGATCGAGCGGTACGGCGCCGACGCCACCCGCTTCACGCTGCTGCGCGGCGCCAACCCCGGCGGCGACGTCCCGGTCGCCGAGGAGTGGGCGCAGGGTTCCCGCAACTTCTGCAACAAGCTGTGGAACGCCACCCGCTTCGCCCTGCTGAACGGCGCGAACGTCCGCGGCGACCTGCCGGCGGAGCTGTCCACCACCGACCGGTGGATCCTGTCGCGCCTGCAGACGGTGGCCGCCGAGGTGGACGGGCACCTGGAGTCCTTCGAGTTCGCCAAGGCCTGCGAGATCCTCTACCACTTCGCGTGGGACGAGGTCTGCGACTGGTACGTCGAGCTGTCCAAGACCCAGCTCGGCGACGAGCGCGCCGACGCCACCCGCCGGGTGCTGGGCGAGGTCCTCGACACGCTGCTGCGGCTGCTGCACCCGATGATCCCGTTCGTCACCGAGGAGCTGTGGACCTCGCTGACCGGCCGGGACACCATCGTCACCGCCGCGTGGCCCGCCGCCGCCGGGGCCCTGGCCGACAAGGACGCCGAGGCCGAGATCGAGTCGCTGCAGCGGCTGGTCACCGAGGTCCGCCGGTTCCGCGCCGACCAGGGCCTCAAGCCCGGTCAGCGCGTCGCCGCCGCCCTGGACTTCGGCGGCTCCCCGCTGGCCGCCCACGAGGAGGGCATCCGGTCGCTGCTGCGGCTGACCGCCCCCGGCGACGGGTTCTCGGCGACCGCGTCCCTGCCGGTCGAGGGCGTCACCGTGCAGCTCGACACGGCCGGGGCCATCGACGTGACCGCCGAGCGCAGGCGGCTGGAGAAGGACCTGGCCGCCGCGCGCAGGGAGGTCGAGCAGACCCGCCGCAAGCTCGGCAACGCCGACTTCCTCGCCAAGGCCCCCGAGGCCGTCGTGGCCAAGAACCGCGACCGGCTCGCCCAGGCCGAGGCCGACATCACCCGCCTGGAGGCCCAGCTGGCCGCCCTTCCCGGGGCGTGACGGCGCGCCCGGCCGGGGCCACGGGGTCCCGGCCGGGTGAGTAGGCTTTGCGCGTGTCAGAAGCGCAGCTCACCGAGTACCAGGCCGCCGTCGCCGCGATCATGGCCCGTGGCGTGGAGTGGGAGTTCGACCCGTCGCTGTCGCGGATCAGCGACCTGATGGACGTGCTGGGCGAACCCCAGCGCGCCTATCCGGTGATCCACGTGACCGGCACCAACGGCAAGTCGAGCACCTCCCGCATGATCGAGACCCTGCTGCGGGAACGGGGGCTGCGGGTGGGGCTGTCCACCAGCCCCCACCTGACCACCATGCGCGAGCGGATCGTCATCGACGGCGAGCCGATCTCCGAGGAGACCTTCGTCGCCGTCTACAACGACATCGCCCCCTACGTGGAGCTGGTGGACGGCAAGCACGAGCGGCGGCTGTCGTACTTCGAGGTCCTCACCGGCATGGCGTACGCGGCGTTCGCGGACGCGCCGGTGGACGTCGCGGTCGTCGAGGTCGGCATGGGCGGGGTCTGGGACGCCACCAACGTGATGGACGCGGTCGTGGCGGTGGTCACCCCGATCGGCCTGGACCACACCCGTCACCTGGGCTCCACCATCGAGGACATCGCCCTGGAGAAGGCCGGGATCATCAAGGAGGGGGCGGTGGCGGTGCTCGCCCAACAGCCGCTGGCCGCCGCCGAGGTGCTGCTGCGCCGGGTCGCCGAGGTCGGCGCCACCGCCGCCCGGGAGGGCCTGGAGTTCGGGGTCCTGAGCCGGGACGTGGCCGTGGGCGGGCAACTGGTCCGCCTGCAGGGCCTGCACGGCGTGTACGACGAGATCTTCCTGCCGCTGTTCGGGGCGCACCAGGCGGGCAACGCGGCGTGCGCGCTGGCCGCCGTGGAGGCGTTCGCCAGCGGCGCGCCGTCGCGGACCGGCGGCGACCTGGCCGCCGCGACCCGCATCGCGGCCGGCGAGGACTTCGAGGGCGGCGAGGGGCAGCTGGACCCGGCGCTGGTCCGGTCCGGCTTCGCCAAGGCGTCCTCCCCGGGACGGCTGGAGATCGCCCGCACCGGCCCCACGGTGCTGCTGGACGCCGCACACAACCCGATGGGCATGGCCGCCACGGTCAACGCGGTGACCGAGGAGTTCGGGTTCACCCGGCTGGTCGGGGTGTTCGCCGCCGCCGGGGACAAGGACGTGGCCGGGATGCTGGAGCAGCTCGAACCCGTCCTCGCCGAGCTGGTCGTGACCCGCAACTCCACCCGGCGCTCCATGGACCCGGCGGAGCTGGCCGACCTGGCGGAGGGGGTCTTCGGCGCCGAGCGGGTCCACGCGGTCGAGCGGCTGGACGACGCCATCGACCGGGCCATCGCCCTGGCCGAGGAGACCGGCGAGTACCAGGGCGCCGGGGTCCTGATCACCGGCTCGGTGGTCACCGTGGGCGAGGCGCGCACGCTGCTGCGCGTCGGGCAGGACGGGGGAGAGCGATGAGCGGCGCCGACGGCGGGGCCCGCCCCACCTCGCTGCTGGCGGCGGTGCTGGCCAGCGAGGCCGTGGTGATCGCGCTGGCCATCCCGGTGGCGGTGGCGGTGCAGGACGTCGACGGCCGTACCGCCGGGATCGTGTGCGGCGGCCTGGCGGTGCTGTGCCTGCTGCTGTCGGGCCTGGTGCGCCGCCGCTGGGCGGTGCCGGTGGGCAGCGTGCTGCAGGTGCTGCTGATCGCGGCCGGGTTCATGGTCGGCACCATGTTCTTTCTCGGTGCCCTTTTCGGCGCGCTCTGGATCACCGCCATTTGGCTCGGACACCGGGTGAACAACGCCGGGGCGCGCTAGATTTCGCGGAGTCCTTCATTAACGGGCGTCCGCCGAAACAACGCCGCACGGACAAAGGCGCGAATTCCGGTCATCGGGGAAATGTCCGGTGGATGC
>DATADI010000226.1:0-1943 GCA_036258615.1 Thermomonospora sp.
CTGCGCCGCCGCCACCGCGACGACCCCGACCGGCTGCGCCGCGAGCTGGCGGCGCTGTACGGCGGCGAGGGCGTGTCGCCGGTGGCGGGGTGCGCTCCGGCGCTGGCGCAGGCGCCGTTCTTCTTCCTGATGTACCGGTTGTTCATGTCGGCGACCGTCAACGGGCACCAGAACGTGCTGCTGGCGCACACGCTGCTGGGCGCGCCGCTGGGCCAGAACTTCGCCGGCGTCGTGGCGGGCGGCCTGTTCACCGTGCCGTCGCTGGCGTTCCTGGGGCTGTTCGCGCTGCTGGCGGCGGTGGCGTGGGTGTCGTCGCGGCGGATCGCCCGCACGGTGTCCGCCGACACGCCGGGGGCCGGGGTGTTGCGGCTGATGCCGTACGGCACGGTCGCGGTGGCGGCGTTCGCCCCGCTGGCGGCGGGGGTGTACCTGCTGGTGTCGACGGCGTGGTCGGCGGGCGAGCGGGCGGTGCTGCACCGCCGCCCCGTCGCCGCCTAGGTCTCGGCCTCCTCGGTCCTGGGGCCGCCGAGCGCGGCGAGGATCTCGTACCGCAGCCGGGTGCGGGCGGGCTCGAAGCGGGCGCCGGGGGCGCGCGGGCGCGGCACCTCGAAGATCCGGGCGACGGTGGCCGGACGCGGGGTGAGCAGCACGATCCGGTCGGCGATCAGGAGCGCCTCGTCCACGTCGTGGGTGACGAACAGGATGGTGGTGCGGCGGCTCTCCCACACCGACAGCAGCAGGCGCTGCATGTCGGCGCGGGTCTGCGCGTCCAGCGCCCCGAACGGCTCGTCCATGAGCATGATCTCCGGGCGGGCGGCCAGCGTCCGGGCGAGCTGGACGCGCTGGCGCATGCCGCCCGACAGCCGTCCCGGCAGGTGGTCGGCGAACCCGTCCAGGCCCACCTGCGCCAGCAGGCCGGTGGCCTCGGCGCGCCGGTCCCGCCGGGGGACGCCGCGGAGCTTCAGGGCGTACTCCACGTTGCGGCGGGCGGTGCGCCACGGCAGCAGGGCGTCCTCCTGGAAGACCATCGCGATGCCGTGCCGGTGGGGCGGGCGGACGGTGCCGCCGGTGACCGGCAGCAGCCCGGCGAGGGCGCGCAGCACGGTGGACTTGCCGCAGCCCGAGGGGCCGAGGAGCGCGACGATCTCCCCGGGGGCCACCGCCAGGTCCAGCTCGGCGGCGGGGCCGTCGGCGAACGCGACCCGCATGCCGCGCAGCTCGATCGCGGCGGTCATCGGCGGGCCTCCCCCGGCAGCCAGCGGGTGATCCGGCGGCCGGCGCGTTCCACCAGCCAGGCGGTGCCGAGCCCCAGGACGCCGATGGACAGCATCCCGGCGACGACCGACGGGTAGTCCAGCAGCCCGTAGGACTGCCAGGTCAGGTAGCCGATCCCCTGCTGCCCGGAGATCATCTCCGCGCTGATCACGCAGATCCAGGCCACGCCCATGGCCACCGACAGGCCGGAGAAGACCCCTGGCATCGCCCCCGGCAGCAGGATGTGCAGCAGGACCGAGCCGCGCCCGGCGCCCAGGGTGCGCGCGGCGTCCTCCCAGACCGGGGGCAGGGCGCGCACCGCGTGGACGGTGCTGACGCAGATCGGGAAGAACGCGGCGAACCAGGTGATGAACACGATCCCCTGCTCGCCGGTGGGGAACAGCAGGATCGCCAGCGGCACCAGCGCGATGGCCGGGATCGGCCGGGTCACCTCGATGAGCGGCCGGGCGAGCGCGGCGACCCAGCGCACCCGCCCGACCGCGATGCCCAGGGCGACCCCGGTGACGGCGGCGAGCGCGAACCCGGTGAGGATGCGGCGCAGGCTGGCCAGCAGGTGGCCGTGGAAGTCGCCGCTGCCGAGCTGGGCGGCCAGCGCGTCGTACACCTCGGCGGGCGAGGGGATCTTGTCGAACCGCAGCCACAGGACGACGGCGAACGCGGTGAGCAGG
>DATADI010000227.1:0-1655 GCA_036258615.1 Thermomonospora sp.
CGACCTGGCCGCCGAGGCGCTGCGCGCCTCCGGCCCCGGCGCGGTGCGCCGCCGCGACGACCTGACCCTGCAAGGGCCCGCGTGAGGCCCACGCGTCCCGCGGTGCTGGCCGGCCTGGCGGTCGGCCTCGCCGTGGTGACCTGGCTGGCCCTCCAGGTGGCGTACGAGTCGCTGCCGACGCTGCCCTGGACGATGGTGCCCACCCTGCTCCTGCTGGGCCTGGGCGAGGCGTTCACCGCCTACAACCTGTGGCGCCGCATCCGCCGCCGCCCCGGCACCCGCCCGGTCGAGCCCCTGATGGTCGCCCGCATGGCCGCCCTGGCCAAGGCCAGCGCCCACGCCGGAGCCGTCATCGCCGGCCTCTTCGCCGGCTTCGCCCTCCACCTGTCCTCCTCCCTGGACAAGACCGTCCCCCGCCAGGACTTCTGGGTCAGCGCGGGAACCTTCGTCGCCTCCCTGGTCCTGATCGGCGCCGCCATCTGGCTGGAGTACGCCTGCCGCGTCCCCAAGGGCCCCGACGACGACCACACCGGCCGCTCCCCGGCCTGAGCAGGGCGACCGAGGCGGGGATGAGCGAGCCGGCTCGTGTGACAGGGAGGCTCCGTTGCTGCATCTGCGGACTTGATACGACGGAGGCGGACGACTACGTCCAGTTGACGCTGTCCACGGAGGCCACGATCGCGCGGCAGGTGTTCGGCGCGCACGCGGCCTGTCTGGACGGCGTCATGGCCGGGGGCTTCAGGGTCGAGGTCCACGTGATGTGACCGGCGGGGCCGGAACGTCCCGGGCAGGTGGTGACTTCGGTCCCGTGCCCGGGGGACGGGCGCTGGGGCAGTGTGGGGCCATGGACGGGTATGCGGCGAAGGTCACAGGGGGGCCGGCGGTGTTCGCCGGGCTCCTGGGGGCGGCTCCCACGGTGCGGGACGACCTGCTGGACGACGCGCTGGACGGGGACGTCGGTGCGCTGGTGGCGGAGGCGTTGCACGCGTGTGCGGCGGGGTCCCGCGATGCGGTGTTGCTGGCGTTGACGGTGGTGGACCGGGCGTCGATCGACGACGACTGTCCGGCGCTGCGGCCGGAGGCGGTGCGGGTGCTGGCGGGGCTGTGCCGTCCCGACCAGGACGTGGAGGTGCTGGTCGCGGCGCTGCCGCTGTTCGGGGTGTACGTCCCGGGGCCGGAGGCGGCGCAGCGGCTCGCGGCGATGACGGGACATCCGGTCGCGGAGGTACGGGCGGCGGCGGTGTCGGGGATGGAGTACTTCGCCGACGAGGGGTCGTTCCCGGCGGCGGGCGGTGACTTCGTGGAGCGGCTGGCGCGGCTGCTCGGCGGGGATCCCGACGCGAAGGTGCGGCTGGCGGCGGCCGAGGCGTTCGGGATGGTGGAGACGTGGGTCGCGACCGATCGGGGCTGGCTGCCGACGGTGGTGGAGGCCCTGTCGCGGGCGCTGGACGCCGACCCGGACCCGGACGTGCGGGCGGAGGCGGCCGAGAACCTGGCCCAGATGATCGCGCTGGACGACCGGCAGTGGGCGATGGTGGCCGACACCTTGCGCCGCCATCTCGACGACGCCGACGTGCGGGTCGCGGCGTGGGCGCTGGCGCGGGTGGCGACGCTGGGCGACCCCGAGGCGCTGGACCGGCTGTGGGCGCTCGTGG
>DATADI010000228.1:0-6487 GCA_036258615.1 Thermomonospora sp.
TGGTCGCCCGGCCCGAACGGAAAGACGCGCACACGCTGATTCCCCTCAGGCGCGTCGTCCCTCCACAGGAAAGGACAGCAACTCGTGCTGCCTTCACGCAACACGGCCGTACGCCTCACTTCGGTCACGAAGACCTACGGAGCCTTCACCGCACTCCGCGACGTCACCCTCGACATCCCCCGTGGGGTGTTCACCGCCGTGATGGGGCCGTCCGGCTCCGGCAAGAGCACCTTCCTGCACTGCGCCGCCGGGCTCGACCGGGTCACCTCCGGCACCGTCCGACTCGGCGACACCGACCTGACCGGCATGGACGAGACCAGGCTCACCGAACTGCGGCGTGAGCGCGTCGGCTTCGTCTTCCAGGCGTTCAACCTCGTACCTTCGCTGACCGTCCTGCAGAACATCACGCTCCCGCTCAGGCTCGCGGGTACTCGCGCCGACAAGGCGTGGACAGCCGAGGTCGTCGAACGGGTCGGGCTCTCCGGCCGTACGGGGGATCGGCCCGGAGCGCTGTCGGGCGGGCAGCAGCAGCGTGTCGCCATCGCCCGCGCGCTGGTCGCCCGGCCCGACGTGGTGTTCGCCGACGAGCCCACCGGGGCGCTCGACACGATGACCGCGCGGGAGATCCTCGCGCTGCTCCGTGAGGCGGTGGACGCCATGGGACAGACGGTCGTCATGGTGACGCACGACCCGGTGGCCGCCGCGCACGCCGACACGGTGCTGTTCCTCGCCGACGGCCGGATCGTGGACGCCCTCGACGCCCCTGACGCCGACCGGGTCGCCGCGCGGATGACGAGGCTGGGGGCCGCGGCGTGATCGGCTCGCTGGCGCTGGCCACGCTGCGTACCCGCAAGGCCGCCTTCGCCGGGTCGTTCCTCGCGTTGCTGTGTGCCGCCGCCCTCGTCGCCGCCTGCGGTGTCCTGCTGGAGACGGGGCTGCGCGGCGGCGTGCCCACCGAACGGTACGCGGGCACGCCCGTCGTCGTGTCGGCCGACCAGAACCTGCACTGGACCAAGCACAAGAAGGGCAAGACCAAGGTCAAAAGCAAGCCCCTCACCGAACGGGCCTGGCTGGACGCCTCCGTGACCGAACGCCTGCGTCCCGTCCCGGGGATCGCAGCCGTCGTACCCGAGGTAGTCTTCCCCGCCACCGTGCTCGCCCCCGGCCACGCACCGGCCTGGGGCCACGCCTGGGACTCAGCCCGCCTCACCCCCTACACCCTCCGGGAGGGACGGCCCCCCGCCGCACCCAACGAGGTCGTACTCGCCTCCCACACAGGTACGCGGGTTGGGGAGGTTGTCACTGTCCAGGCCACCGGGGTACCCACGCGGTACCGCGTGGTGGGCATGGCGAGTGGTGGGCCGCCGAGTGTGTTCTTCTCCGCCGCCGAGGCGCGGCGGCTGGCGGGGCACGAGGGGAAGGTCACCGCAATCGGCGTCCTGCCGCGCCCCGGGACGGACGTGGACGCGCTCACCCGCGCGGTGACGGTGGCGGTGTCGGGTACGGGTGCGAAGGTCTACACCGGCAAGGAACGCGGAACGCTGGAGTTCCGGGACGCGACGCGGGCGAGGGTGATGCTGGTCAGCCTCGGCGGGGCGCTCGGCGGGACGGCGTTGCTGGTGGCGGTCCTCGTCGTCGTGGGGACGTTCGCGCTGTCGATCCAGCAGCGGCGGCGGGAGATCGCGGTGCTGCGGGCGGTGGCGGCCACCCCCCGCCAGGTCCGCGCGATGATCGGCCGGGAGGCGCTGGCGGTGGGGCTGCTGGCCTCGGTCCCCGGGGCGTTCGCCGGGCTCGGGATCGCGTTCTGGCTGCGGTCGAGGTTCGTGGACCTGGGGGCGCTCCCGGAGGCGCTGAGCCTGTCGCTGAGCCCCTTTCCGCTCATCGTCGCGGTGGCGACCACGACGGCCGCGGCGTGGACGGCAGCGCGGCTGTCGTCGCGCCGCACCGCGCGGATCCGGCCGACCGAGGCCATGGCCGACGCCGCGGTCGAGCCGGTCCGCACGGGCGTGGCCCGCACCGTCGCCGGCCTGGTGGCGCTGGCGGGCTACGTCGTGCTGCTGGTGGTGCTGCGCGGGCTGGACACGGAGGCCGCCGCGTCGCCGGTCACGTTCCTCACCGTCGTGGTCGCCGCCGTCGCCGTCGCACTGCTCGGCCCCTGGCTGACCCGCGCCGCGAGCGCGCTGGCGGCCGTACCGCTGCGGCTGTCACGGGGGCCGGGGTTCCTGGCGGCGGCCAACACCCGGGCCGGGGCGCGAGGGCTGTCCTCGGTCGTCACACCGCTGGTCCTCGCCGTCGCCATGACGGGGACCATCCTGTTCGTCCAGTCCACCCTGGGCCACGCCGCGAACGAGCAGGCGCGCCAGGGCACGACCGCCGAATACGCGCTCACCGGGGTCGCCGGGGTCCCGCGCCAGGCCGCCGAGGCCGCCCGAGAGGTTCCGGGAGTCGGCGGGGTCACCGAGGTCGTGCGGACCACTCTGCGCGTCGGGCAGGACAAGTACCCCGCCCAGGGCATCACGTCGCCGCACGGCACCCTCGACCTCGGAGTACGCGAAGGTTCCCTCGGCCACCTCACCACCGGCACGGTCGCGCTCAGCACCACCGCCGCCGCGCACCGGAACGCGAAGGTCGGCGACGCGGTCACGGTCACGATGGGCGACGGCGTCAAAGTCACCTCCCGGCTCGTCGCCGTGTACGAACGCGGGCTTGGCTTCGGTGACGTGACGCTTCCGTACGATCTGGTCGCGGCGCACGTGGACCGGCCGTTGGCGAGCACGGTGCTGATACGGGCGGAGCCGTCGGCTCACGCCGGGCTGGAGCGGGTGGTCCGCGACGTGCCGGGGCTGCGGCTGGTGGACGGTGACTCGGTGCGCGCACGGCCCGCCGACGCCGCCGAGGCGAACCTGGTGGCGATGGGTCTGATCATTGCGTTCACCGCCATCAGCCTCGTCAACACACTGGCGATGGCCACCGGCGACCGGTCGCGGGAGCTGGCGGCGCTCCGCCTGGCCGGGGCGACCCGCCGCCAGGTGCTGCGAATGCTGCGCTGGGAGACGCTCGTGCTCGTGGCGACCGGTGTCGCCGTCGGTACGGCCGTCGCGTTCGCGACGCTGTCGTCCTTCGCCGCCGGCATGGTGGGCACACCGCTCCCGTACGCGCCGCCGCTCGCCTGCCTGGGCATCGTGGCGGTGGTGACGGTGCTCGCACTGGCCGCGACCGCGCTTCCCGCCCGTGTCGTGCTGCGCGCCAACCCGGCGGACGTGGTCCGCGCCCGCGCCTAGGCGATGTCACAGAATCGGGCGCTGTGTCGTCCTTAGGGCATGAGAGGCACGAATGCCGGAGAGGCGGGGGAGGACGCGCTCGCGCGGGCCTTCGACGCGGAGCGTCCGCATCTGCTGCGGGTCGCCTACAGCACGCTCGGTTCCGTGGCCGAGGCCGAGGACTGCGTGCAGGAGGCGTGGCTTCGGCTGCGGTCGCACCCCGACCCCGGGCGGATCCGTGAACTACGGGGCTGGCTGACGCGCACGGTCGGGCGACTCGCTCTGGACGCACTGGGCAGCGCCCGCGTACGTCGGGAGCGGTACGTGGGGACGTGGCTGCCCGAGCCGCTGGTCGAGGCCGACCCCACGCACGACCCCGCCGACCGGGTCACGCTGGACGAGTCGGTGAGCATGGCGCTGCTGCTCGTTCTGGAGAACCTGTCCCCGGCCGAGCGCACCGCGTTCCTGCTTCACGACGTGTTCGGCATGCCGTTCGACGAGGTGGCCGCGGTGGTGGGGCGTTCCCCGGCGGCGGTGCGGCAGCTGGCCTCGCGTGCCCGCCGCCATGTGGCCGAGGGGCGGCCGAGGTTCCCTCCCACCCATGCCGAGCAGCGGGAGCTGGTCACCGCGTTCGTGGCGGCCTGCCAGGACGGGGACCTGGAACGGCTCGTCGCGCTGCTGGCCCCCGACGCCGTCTGCCGGGGCGACGGCGGCGGCAAGGTCAACGCGCTGCGTGAGGCCGTGCACGGGGCCGCCGAGGTGGCCCGGACGCTGCTGGCGTTCACTCGGCGTCCGTTCCGCGACCTTCGGGTGGCCACGGTGAACGGTGCGCCCGGCCTGGTCGGCACCGGCACCGACGGGCTCCTGTCGGTCGCCTCCTTCACCGTCGACTCCGGGCGGATCACCGCCATCGACGTCGTCCGTAACCCGGACAAGCTCACCACCCTGCGCTGAGGCTTCCCGGTCACCCGTGGAGTGACCGGGACCTGCGCGACCTCATCCCGTTACTCACCGTGTTCGAGTGAATGGATTCCGTTGATGACGCTCACCGAAGAGAGAACCGAGGCACCCGGTCGTCCCGGCGTGTTCGCGCGGATGGCCGGGTTCTCCCACCGCCGCCGCTGGCTGGCGCTGACCCTGTGGGTGCTCGTGCTGGCCGGGGTGTGGACGGCCGCCACCCTGGCGGGCGACGACTACCGCGACGACGTCTCGCTCCCCGGCACCGAGTCGCAGCAGGCCGCCGACCTGCTCACCGAGCATGGCTCCGCCCAGGCGGGCGGCACCGCGCAGATCGTGCTGCACCACCGTTCCGGCCTGGCCGAAAGCGGGACGCGGCAGCGCGTTGAAGGCATGCTGCGTACGGTCGCGGCGCTGCCCAAGGTCGCGCAGGTCCGCAGCCCGTACCAGGACCCCTCCGCCATCTCCCGTGACGGCACCATCGGATACGCCACCGTGGTGCTCGACGTGCCCGCCAAGCAGATGTCCCGGGCCGAGAGCGAGCGCATGTACGACACCGCCGCTCAGGCCGAGGGAGACGGGCTGCGCGTCGAACTCGGTGGTGAGGTGGCCCGTGCCCTCGCGGAGGGACAAGGCGGGGCGGCCGAAGGCGTCGGCATCCTCGCTGCGCTGGTCATCCTCGTGCTGATGTTCGGGACGGTCATCGCCGCCGGGCTTCCCATCATCACCGCCGTGTTCGCCGTGGGCTCCACCGTCGGGGCCATCATCCTCGCCTCGCACGTGTTCACCGTCGCGTCGTACACGCCGTACGTGATGATGCTCGTGGGGCTGGGCGTGGGCATCGACTACGCGTTGCTCATCTTCGCCCGCTACCGCGCCGAACTCGTCAACGGCGCTTCCCCGGAACGCGCCACCACGGCGGCGCTCGACGCGGCGGGTCGCACGGTGTTCTTCGCGGGCTGCACCGTCATCATCGCGCTGCTGGGCCTGGTGGCCCTCGGCCTCGGTGTGCTCCAGGGCATCGCGTTGTCGGTGGCGCTGACCGTGCTGGCGACCATGCTGGCCTCGCTCACGCTGCTGCCCGCCCTGCTCGGCATCTTCGGCAAGCGGTTCGCCCGGCAGTTCACCGCGCGCGCAGCCCGGCGCGTCGTCAAGGGCAAGGCCCCCGAGGGCGCACTGTGGGGACGGCTCGGCGGCGCGGTGCAGCGCCGCCCCCTGGCGGCGCTGCTGCTGTCGCTGGCGGTGCTCGGCGCGCTGGCGGCCCCGGCGCTGGGCATGCGGCTCGGGTTCGCCGACGCGGGTACCGACGCGCCCGACACCACCAGCCGCCAGGCGTACGACCTGCTGTCCCAGGGTTTCGGGCCGGGCTTCAACGGCCCCCTGCTCCTCGTCGTGGACGGCGGGAACGGTGACGCGCGGCAGGCCGCCGTCGCAGCGACCCAGGCGGTACGTTCCGTGCCCGGCGTGGCGGCCGTCACCGATCCGGCGCCCACCGGGGACGGGCGGGTCGCCACCGTGATGGTGTTCCCCGCGTCCTCACCGCAGGACGAGGAGACCTCGGAACTGGTCTCGGAACTACGCGGCGACGTGCTGCCGGGCCTGTCCTCCCGTACGGGCGCCGACTACCTCGTCGGAGGTGCGACGGCCGCGTCGCAGGACTACTCCGACAAGGTCGCCGAACGGATGCCGCTGTTCGTGGCGATCGTGGTGGGCGTGTCGCTGTTGCTGCTGATGGCGGTGTTCCGGTCGCTCCTCATCCCCCTCAAGGCGGCGGTGCTGAACCTGCTCAGCATCGGCGCGGCGCTCGGCGCGATGACCCTGGTGTTCCAGAACGGGCTGTTCGGCTTCGAAGGCGCGCCCATCGAGGCGTACCTGCCGGTGATGGTCTTCGCCATCGTGTTCGGGCTGTCGATGGACTACGAGATTTTCCTCATCGCCCGGATCCGTGAGGAGTGGCGGCGCACCGGGGACGCCTCGGCGGCGGTCCGCGAGGGCCTGGCGCACACCGGCTCGGTCATCACCGCCGCCGGAGCCATCATGGTGATGGTGTTCGGGGCCTTCATGCTCAGCCACGACCGGCTGCTCCAGCAGACCGGGTTCGGGATGGCGGTGGCCGTGTTCGTGGACGCCGTGATCATCCGGTGCCTGCTCGTCCCGGCGGCCATGGAGCTGATGGGCCGCCGCGCCTGGTGGCTGCCCGCGCCGCTGGCCCGCCTCCTGCCGACCCTGGAGGTCGAGCGACACTGAACGACCCTCGGGGGCCCAGGGAC
>DATADI010000229.1:0-11359 GCA_036258615.1 Thermomonospora sp.
GGGTCGCCCGCCGCGTCCAGGAAGCGGACGCCAAGCGCGGCGGCCAGCCCCGTGCCGCCGTCGGTGCAGGCGCTGCCGCCGAGCCCGAGGACGATCCGCCGGGCCCCGCCGCGCAGCGCGGCGTCGATCAGCTCGCCGGTCCCCCGGCTGGAGGCGGTGAGCGGCGCGGGCCGTCCGCCGGGCAGCCGTCCCAGCCCGGACGCCTGCGCGAGTTCGATCACGGCGGTGTCGCCGCGGACCGCGTACGCGGCCGTGAGCCGCTCGCCGGTGGGTCCGGTGACGGTGGTCCGCAGCCGGGCGAACCCGGCGGCGACGGCCGCGTCCACGGTGCCGTCGCCGCCGTCGGCGACCGGCATGGTCACCAGCGGGACCTGCGGGTGACCGCGCCGCAGCCCCGCCGCGAGGTGCCCGGCGACCTGCGTCGCGGTCAGCGAGCCCTTGAACTTGTCGGGGGCGATGAGCACGTGGCCCCCACGCGGTTCCCGCATCGCCCCTCCTAGGCCGTCTCGGGCAGGGGCTCGAACTCGCGGACGGCGTCGATCGCGGTTCCGTGCGGGGTGTTGGCCTCCCGCTCGATCATGATCTCCACGAGCACCGGACGCCGGGTGGCCTGCGCCTGCTTGCGGGCCCACTCGATGCCCTCGCGGATCTCGTCGGGCCGGGTGACCCGGCGGCCGGAGCAGCCGTACGCCTCCATGATCTTGACGTTGTCGGTGCCGTGCTCGTCGTAGTGCACGTCCACCTGGTAGTTCATGCCGTACGGCAGCGACGCCTGCCGGATCAGCCCCAGGTACTCGTTGTTGAGCATGATCAGCACGAACGGCACGTCGTACTGGGCGGCGACCGCGAGTTCCTCCACCAGGTACTGGAAGCCGTAGTCGCCGACGATCCCGACCACCTCGCGGTGGCCCTCGCCGCGGCCCTCCAGCGCCGTGCGGACTCCGATGGCCGCCGGGATCTCCCAGCCCAGCGGCCCGGCCTGCCCGCAGATCTGGTAGTGCCGGGGCTTGAACGCCTTCTGGTGCTGGCCGCCCCAGATCTGGTAGAGCCCGATCGCGGTGACGAAGTAGGTGTCCGCGTCGAAGATCTCGTTGATCTCCTTGTAGACCCGGGGCGCCTTGATCGGGACGGTGTCGAAGTCCTCCCGCCGGGTGAGCGTGGCCTTCAGCTCGCCGACCCTCCTCACCCACGGCTCCACCCCGGCGGTCACCCCGCGGCGCCGGGCGGCGTCGAGCAGGGCGCGCAGGAACAGCCGCGCGTCGGAGACGATGCCGAGGTCGGGTTCGAAGACCCGCCCGATCTGCGTGGACTCGATGTCGACGTGCACGAACCTGCGGGTCCCCCGGTAGACGTCGAGGCTGCCGGTGTGCCGGTCGCCGAAACGCGCGCCGATCGCCAGCACCAGGTCCGACTCCAGGAACGACGCGTTGCCGTACCGCTGGGAGGTCTGCACTCCGGTGATCCCGGCGAACAGCTCGTGGTCCTCGTCGATCGCGCCCTTGCCCATCAGCGTCACCTGGATGGGCACGCGCAGCAGTTCGGCCAGCTCCCGCAGCTCGTCGGCGGCGTCGGCGATGATGACGCCGCCGCCCGCCAGGATCAGCGGGCGCTCGGCGGCCAGCAGCAGGTCCAGGGCACGTTCGACACGTGGCGGGTGCGGCCGGACGGGGGCGACGGGCAGCGGCGCGTCGATCGCGGGGTCGTACTCGATGTGCTGCCGGGCCACGTCGAGCGGGATGTCGATCAGCACCGGGCCGGGACGGCCGGAGCGGGCGACGCGGAACGCCTCCCGGAAGATCCAGGGGGCCTGGGCGGCCTCCCTGATCTGCACCACCCACTTGGTCACCGGCTTGGCGATCTCCACGATGTCGACGGCCTGGAAGCCCTCCTTGTGCAGCAGCGGCGTGGCGGCCTGCCCGGTGACGCACAGGATCGGCACGGAGTCGGCCTGCGCGGTGTACAGGCCGGTGATCATGTTGGTCCCGGCGGGGCCGGACGTCCCGATCGCGACGCCGACGTTCCCGGTGGTGCGGGCCCACCCGTCGGCCATGTGGGTGGCGCCCTCCTCGTGTCGGACGATCAGGTGCTCGATGCCGCCGACCGTCTCCATCGCCTGGTAGAGCGGCAGGATCGCGGCGCCGGGGCAGCCGTAGGCGATGTCGACGCCCTCGGACCGCAGGACGTGGACCACCGCCTCCATGGCGGGAATCTTGGGCATGGGTGAACAGGTCCCTTCTGGGGGTCAGGCGGCGCGGCCGGACAGGTCCTCGACGACCTTCAGCAGGGCCGAGTGGTCCAGCGCGCCGTAGCCCTTCGCGCGGGCGGCGGCGACGAGCTGCGCGGTGAGCGCGGCGAACGGCAGGGCGACCTCGGCGGTGCGGGCGGCGGAGGTCACGATGCCCATGTCCTTGTGGTGCAGGTCGATGCGGAAGCCCGGCGCGAACCGGCGGGCCAGCATGCTCTCCCGCTTGAGGTCCAGGATCCGGCTGGCGGCCAGGCCCCCGGCGAGCACGTCCAGGCCCGCCGCGGCGTCCACCCCGGCGGCCTCCATCAGCACGATGGCCTCGGCGACCAGCGCGTACGTGCCGCCGACCACGAGCTGGTTGGCGGCCTTGACGTACTGGCCCGCGCCGTTGCCGCCGACCAGCCGGACGGTCCGGCCGACGGCCTCGAACACCGGGCCGGCCGCCGCGAAGTCCTCCGGCGAGCCGCCCACCATGATGGACAGCACGCCGTCCACCGCGCCCTGCTCGCCGCCGCTGACCGGGGCGTCGAGCACGCGCAGCCCCGCCGCGCGTCCCGCCTCGGCGACCCTGACCGACGTCTCCGGCCGGATGGTGGAGAAGTCGATGTAGAGCGTCCCCGGAGCGGCGTGGGCGAGCACTCCCCCGTCACCGAACACGACGGACTCCACGTGCTCGTCCTGCGGCAGCATCGTGACGACGATCTCGGCACCGGTGACCGCCTCGGCGACGCTCCCGGCGCCCTTGCCGCCGGACTCGGTCAGCCTGTCGATCCCGGCCTGGACGATGTCGTAACCGGTGACGTCGTGCCCGGCCTTGACCAGGTGCCCGGCCATGGGAGCGCCCATGATGCCCAGGCCGATGAATGCGATGGTGCTCATGTCAGCGTGCTCCCTTGAGCCAGGCGAACTCGGTGTCGTCGGTGGGGCCCTGCGGCGTGTACTCCAAGGCGATCGGGCCCCGGTAGCCATGCCGCTCCAAGGCGGCGAGGATCGCGTCGAAGTCGAGCGTCCCGGTGCCGGGACGACCCCGGCCGGGCACGTCGGCGACCTGCACGTGACCGATCTCGGCGGCGTACGCCTCGATGACCTTGCCGAGGTCCTCACCGTTACTGGCCAGGTGGAAGGTGTCGAAGAGGAACTTCACGTTGCCCGGCCCCTCGGCCCGCACCCGGCGGACCACGTCGATGGCGTCGGCGGCGGTCTCCAGCGGGTACGCCCCGTTCAGGCCCCGGGCCAGCGGCTCGATCAGCACCGTCCCGCCGAACGCGCCGACCGTCCGGGCGGCGTGTGCGAGGTTGAGCGTGGCGATCCGGTCCTGCTCGGTGTCGGCGACACCGGGGAGCCGCTGCCCGTACAGGGCGTTGAAGGCGCGGACACCGGTGCGCTCGGCGATGCGCGCCAGGACCTCGACGCTCGCGCGGAACTCGGTGGCGCGGGACGGGTCGGACACCACGCCGCGTTCCCCGGCGGGCATGTCCCCGGCGTAGAAGTTGAGCCCGGCGAGCCGTACCCGCGCGTCCTCGATCGACTGGCAGAACGCGTCCACCCGGCCCGCCGACGGCACCGGCGTGTCCGGCCACGGCCACCAGTACTCCACGGCCCGGAACCCGGCCGCCCGCGCGGCGGAGGCCCGCTCCGGCAGGGGCAGCTCACCGAACAGCAGGGAGCAGTTGACGACGTACCCGCCGCTCATGCCGCCCTCCGGTGCCGGTAGGCGTCCCAGCTGCCGTGCTCGGTGATGTCGGTGAGCTGCGCGTACGAGGTGTACGGGCGGCGCAGCAGCATCGCCAGCGACGAGGACCCGTCGGCCAGTTCCACCACGCCGAGTTCCAGCTCCGGCGGCTCGGCGGGCAGCAGCCGGTCGCGCAGCACGTCCAGCGGCACGTCATAGACCTCACCGGCGACGGGCGTGCCGCCGTGCGCGACCGGGGCCAGCGCCGGGCAGCGGTCGCCGACGGCGTAGAAGCGGTACCGGGGCGCGGTGGTGGTCTCGGCGACCAGCGGCGCCCCCTCCAGCAGGTGATGCAGCGGTCCCCCGCGCATCGCCCCGCCGTTGAGGAAGATCAGTGGCATGCGTGCACGTCCTCTCCAGGTCAGGCCACCTCGGAGGCGAGGTGGTCGTGGTGGATCGGCCCGTTGGTCTGCCCGAGGGGCAGCGCGGTACCTCCGCGGCGCGCGGCGACGACCTCCGCCGCGATCGCCACGGCCGTCTCCTCCGGGGTCCGTGCCCCGAGGTCGAGCCCGATCGGCGAGCGCAGCCGCGCCAGCTCGCCGTCGGTGAGCCCCGCCCGCCGGAGGCGGCGGAGCCTGTCGTGATGGGTGCGCCGGGACCCCATGGCCCCGACGTAGCCGACCGGCAGCCGGAGGGCGACCTCCAGCAGCGGTACGTCGAACCGGGCGTCGTGGGTCAGCACGCAGACCACGGTCCGCGCGTCCACCCGCCCGTCGCGGGCCTCGCGGGCCAGGTAGCGGTGCGGCCAGTCCACGACCACCTCGTCGGCCGCGGGGAACCGGGCGCGGGTGGCGAACACCGGCCGGGCGTCGCACACGGTGACCCGGTAACCCAGGAAGCCGCCGATCCGGGCGACGGCCGCGGCGTGGTCGATCGCCCCGAACACCAGCAGGCGCGGCGGCGGCGCGTACGACTCCACGAACACCTCGGCCTCCCGCCCGCCGTCCTCGGGAAGGCAGAGCGAGCGGACACCGGTACGTCCGCCGTCGAGCATCGCGCGGGTCTCCCGGATCACCAGCCGGTCGAGAGCGGCGTGTCCCGTTCCGCCGAGATGCCGGTCGGGCCAGACGACGACGGTCGCGCCGGGCAGGACGTGCGCGAAGGCCACCCGCTCGTCGCGGACGAGCGCCGCCAGGCCCTCCGCCATGGCCTCGCCGACCGGCCGGACCAGGACGTCGATCGTCCCGCCACAGGTCAGGCCCACGGCGAACGCGTCGTCGTCGGAGTACCCGAAGCTCTCCCGGACGGCCTCACCGCTCGCCAGCGCCTCGCGGCACAGCTCGTACACCGCGCCTTCGACGCATCCGCCGGACACGCTGCCGACGACCTCGCCGGACTCGGCCACGGCCATGGCCGCGCCGGGCGGCCGGGGCGCGCTGCCCCGGACCGCGACGACGGTCGCCAGGGCGTACGCCGTCCCGGACCGGTGCCAGGACAGCAGTTCGGCGGCGATCTCACGCATGTGCGGGCCTCCTATCCGATCCCGAGAAGCTGCTCGACACCGTCGAGGGCGAAGTACGCGGCGAACACCGCCGACAGCGCGTACAGCAGCCAGTGGATCTCGCCGAACCGGCCGCGCGCCGCCTTGAGCAGCGTGTACGCCAGCACCCCGGCGCCGACCCCGACGGTGATCGAGTACGTGAACGGCATGAGGACGATCGTCAGGAACGCCGGGACGGCGATCTCCAGGTCATCCCAGTCG
This sequence comes from Thermomonospora sp., assembly GCA_036258615.1. Lineage (GTDB taxonomy): Bacteria > Actinomycetota > Actinomycetes > Streptosporangiales > Streptosporangiaceae > Thermomonospora. The sequence goes on from DATADI010000229.1 coordinate 5,680, forward strand.
ATCTTGCGGACATGGGTCATCATCAGCGCCCCGACCAGCACCAGCGCCGGGGCGGCGGCGCCGAGCGGGACCACCCCGGCCAGGGGCGTCACGAAGATGAGGGCGGTGAGCAGCCCGCCGGTGACCACGCTGGCCAGCCCGGTCCTGGCGCCCTCGGCGACGCCCGCCGCCGACTCGACCACGGCGGTGTTGGCCGATCCGCCGACCCCGCCGCCGACGATCGCGCCGAAGCCGTCCACGGTGAGGATCCGGCCGAGCCCGGGAAGCCCGCCGCGCTCGTCCAGCATCCGGGCCTCCTCGCAGACGCCCAGGATGGTGCCCATCGCGTCGAAGAAGCCGGACAGCACCAGGGTGAACAGCACCACCGTGGCGGTGACGACACCGGCCCGTTCGAACCCGCCGACCAGGTCCACGTCGAACATCAGCCCGAAGTCGGGTGTCGCGAAGACCTGGTCGGGCAGTTTCGGCTCCACCGGTCCCCAGCTGCGGGGGTCGATGTCGGCGACCGCGTTGATGACGATCGCCAGGCCGGTCGTGGCGATGATGCTCAGCAGCATCGCCCCCGGCACCCGGCGGACGAACAGCACCAGCATCAGTGCCAGGCCCGCGCAGAACACCAGCACCGGCCAGCCCGCGAGCTTCCCGAAGGTGCCGAGTGTGACGGGCGTGGCGGCGGCCTCGTGGTGGCCGACGAACCCGGCGTCCACCAGGCCGATGAGGGCGATGAAGGCGCCGATGCCGACCCCGACGGCCTGCTTGAGCGCCAGCGGGATGGCGTCCATGACCAGCGTCCGGATGCCGGTGAGCGCGAAGAGCACGATGACGACGCCCTCCAGCACCACCAGGCCCATCGCCTGCGGCCAGGTCATGTGCGGGGCGGCCTGGAACACCACGATGGGCGTGACGCCGAGCCCGGCGGCCATCGCCAGCGGCGCGTTGCCGACCAGGCCCATCAGGAGGGTGGTCAGCCCGGCCGACAGGGCGACCATGGTGGTGAGCTGGGCGGGGTCGAGGGTCGCGCCGGTGACGTCCTTCGCGTCACCGATGATCAGCGGGATCAGCACGACGAGGTAGGCCATCGCGACGAACGTGGTGACGCCGCCGCGGACCTCACGGGCGACGGTCGTGCCGCGCCCGGTGAGGTCGAAGAAACGGTCGAGGGCGGATCGGGGGGTGCGGTCGGGGGCCTGCTGGGCGGGATCGGGGTGGACTCGGGTCACGGCTCGATGCCCTCCTTGGGGCGCGATCGTCCGCCGGGCGGCCCCTCGGCGGGCCGTCCGTGGGCGATCACTGCTGTTGTGGGGTCCCTCCGGCGCCGTCCCCCAAGGGCGTCACGGCGCCGGGACCCCCGTTTATCAACTGCTCATCGGCACGGTGAGGTGCTCCGGTCGGACCGGCACTCGGGTGAGCGCCCTGCCCGTGGCGTCGCGGACGGCCGCGACGATGGCGGGCGTGGAGGAGAGCGTGGGTGGCTCTCCGGCGCCCCGCAGCCCGTATGGGGCGGCGGGGTCGGGGTTCTCGAGGATGTCCAGCCGCATCGGCGGCATGTCGAGGATGGTCGGGATCAGGTAGTCGGTGAACGAGGGATTGCGGACCAGGCCGTCGCGGACGACGATCTCCTCCATCACCGCCAGGCCGAGGCCCTGCGCGGACCCGCCGTGGATCTGGCCCTCCAGCGCCTGCCGGTTGAGGATCCGGCCGACGTCCTGGACGGCGGCCAGCTCCACCACCTTCACCAGGCCCAGCTCCACGTCCACGTCCACCACCGCGCGGTGCACGCACAGGGCGAGCTGGGTGTGCGAGTCGCCCTGCCCGGTCACCGGGTCCATCCCGGTCGTGGGCCGGTGGTGGTACTCGCGGGTCTCCTCGATGACCTCGTCACCGAGGACGTCCTCGATGGCGGCCAGCACCCCGGCCGACGCCGACACCAGCTTGCCGCCGACCAGCCGCAGGTCGTCGTGGGCACCGCCGAGCCGCCGCGCGGCCAGCGCGAACAGCTCCCCGCGCACCGCCTCGCAGGCGGCCTTAACCGCCCCGCCGGTCATGTACGACTGGCGGGAGGCGCTGGAGGACCCGGCGTCGCCGACGTCCAGGTCGGCCGGGTGGATGGTGACGCGCTGCACGCCCAGCTCGGTCCGGGCGATCTGCGCCTGGAGGGTGACCAGGCCCTGCCCGACCTCGGCGGCGGCGGTGTGGACCAGCGCGGTGGCCTCCCCGCCGATCACCTCCAGCCGGACGCGGGCGGTGGAGTAGTCGTCGAAGCCCTCCGAGAAGCAGATGTTCTTGATGCCGACCCCGTAGCCGACCCCGCGCACGACGCCTTCGCCGTGGGTCGTCTGGGAGGCCCCGCCGGGCAGGTTCCGGATGTCGGAGGCGTCGAGCGGGGCCGGCATCGGCATGGCCTCCAGCCGCTCCAGCATCTCGGCCAGCGGGGCGGGCGAGTCGATGACCTGGCCGGTGGCCAGCCGGGAGCCCTGGCTGACCGCGTTGATCCGCCGTACCTCGACCGGGCTGATGCCGCAGGCGTCGGCGAGCTTGTCCATCATCGACTCGTACGCGAAGCACGCCTGCACGGCCCCGAACCCGCGCATCGCCCCGCACGGCGGGTTGTTGGTGTACACGCCGTACGCGTCGATGCGGATGTTGGGGATCTCGTACGGCCCGACGCCGAGCGAGGCGGCGTTGCCGGTCACGTTGAGGGTCGCGGAGGTGTACGCCCCGCCGTCCAGGACGATCTCGACGTCGGCGTACAGCAGCCGCCCGTCGCGGGTCGCCCCGTACTCGTAGCGCATCAGCGCCGGGTGCCGGTGGACATGCCCGAAGAACGACTCGTGCCGGTTGTAGACGATCTTGACGGGGCGGCCGGTGCGCAGCGCGAGGAGGGCGGCGTGGATCTGCATCGACAGGTCCTCCCGGCCGCCGAACGCGCCGCCGACCCCGGCGAGCGTCATGCGGATCTTCTCGTCCGGGAGCCCGAGGCAGGGACCGATCTGCTTGAGGTCGTTGTGCATCCACTGGGTGGCCACGTAAAGGTCCACGCCACCGTCCTCCGCCGGAACGGCCAGCCCGGACTCCGGGCCCAGGAACGCCTGATCCTGGATGCCGACCTCGTATTCGCCCGTCACCACGACCTCGGCGCGTTCCCTGGCCGCGGCCACGTCCCCGACGCGGACCGGCTGGTGCCGGGCGATGCCGCCGCGTTCCTGCACGCGCAGCCCGTCCGGGTCGGCGATGACCGCGCGGGGATCGGTGATCGGCTCCAGCACCTCCCAGTCGATCCTGATCAGATCGAGGGCGCGGCGGGCGGTCTCGGGGTGGTCGGCGGCGACCAGCGCGATCGGCTCGCCCTGGTGCCGGACCTCGCCGATGGCCAGCACGGGCTGGTCCCAGGTGTGGTCGAGTCCGTAGTGCTTGCGGCCGGGCACGTCCTCGTGGGTGAGGACGGCCGCGACCCCCGGGTACGCCAGGGCCGGGCCGATGTCGATCGACCGGATGACCGCCCTGGGATGGGGGCTGCGCAGGGTGGCGCCCCACAGCATGCCGTCGATCCACAGGTCGGAGGCGTAGGCGAACTCGCCCCTGACCTTCAGGGTGCCGTCGGGGCGCGGCGGGCTGTCGCCCACGCCGCCCTGTCCGGGGGCGGTGACCTCTCTCGGGGCGCGGGCCGGTGCCTCGCTCATCACAGGACCTCCTCGGCGAGTGCCATCAGCCGCCGGTGCGCGTCGGCCCCCCGGCGGGCGACCTCGTCCTGGGCGACGGTGACGAGTTCGCCGTCGCGGACGACGGTCCGGCCGCCGACCAGCAGCCGGGCCAGCGGCGGGGTCTGTCCGTAGGCCAGCGCGACCAGCGGGTCGTCCACCGCGGCGTGGAACCCGTCCACCCGCCACAGCGCGACGTCGCCGAGCTTGCCGACCTCCAGGGTGCCGATCTCGTCCTGACGTCCCAGGCAGCGGGCGCCCCCGAGCGTGGCCAGCTCCAGGGCCTGCCGTGCCGACAGCGCCGTGGGGCCGTACCGGACCCGCTGCAGGTACAGGGCCTGGCGAAGCTCCCCGGCCAGCGGGACCAGCTCGGCCGACGCCGAGCCGTCCACACCCAGGCCGACCGGCGCGCCCGCCGCCAGCAGGTCGGCGACCCGGGCGATGCCCGCGCCGAGCCGGGCGTTGGAGCTGGGGCAGTGGGCGGCACCGGTGCCGGTCGCGGCCATCTTCTTGACGTCGTCGTCGCGCAGGTGCACGGCGTGCGCGTACCAGACGTCCTCGCCCAGCCAGCCGACCGACTCCATGTACTCGACCGGGGACATCCCGAACTGCTCGAAGCAGTGCTCGTCCTCGTCGAGCGTCTCGGCCAGGTGGGTGTGCAGCCGTACGCCCTTGGCGCGGGCCAGCTCGGCGGAGTGGACGAGCAGGTCCCGGCTGACGGAGAACGGCGAGCAGGGGGCCACGGCGATCCGCAGCATGGAGTCGAAGGACGCGTCGTGGTAGCGGTCGATCGCGGCCTCGGTCTCGGCGAGGATCGTCTCCAGGTCCTCCACGACCTCGTCCGGGGGAAGGCCGCCGTCGGAGCGGCCCCGGTCCATCGACCCCCGGCACGGGTGGAAGCGGACACCCAGTTCGGCGGCGGCCTCGATCTCCGCGGCGAACAGGTCACCGCGCCCCTTGGGGAAGATGTAGTGGTGGTCGGTGCTGGTGGTGCAGCCCGACAGTGCCAGGAACCCCAGCCCCGCGCTGGCCGCCCCGTGCACGACCTGGGCGTCCATCCGCGCCCACGGCCGGTAGAGCGTCACCAGCCACTCGAAGAGGGTGGCGTCCTTGGCCAGGCCCTGGCTCGCCCACTGGTACAGGTGGTGGTGGGTGTTGACCAGGCCGGGGGTGACGAGCATGCCGGTGCCGTCGATCCGTTCGACCTGCTCGTGGCCTTCCAGGGGAGCGGGCCCGGGGCCGACGGCGGTGATCCGGCCGTTCTCGATGACGAGGTGTCCGCGGGGGTGCTCCGGTCCGGCGACGGTGGCGACGTACGCGTTCTCGATGACGGTGATCACTGGGCGCCCGCCCTGCGGGAGGCCGCCAGGCGGACCGCGTCGAGGATCTTCTCGTAGCCGGTGCAGCGGCACAGGTTGCCCGCCAGCGCCTCGCGGATCTCCGCGTCCGACGGGTTCGGCACCCGTTCCACCAGGTCGTGTGCCTGGACGATGAGACCGGGGGTGCAGAAGCCGCACTGCACGGCCCCGCACTCCACGAACGCCTCCTGCACCGGGTCGAGCCGGTCGCCGTCGGCGAGGCCCTCCACGGTGCGGACCTCGCGGCCGTGCGCCTGCCCGGCGGCGACCAGGCACGAGCACACCGGCACGCCGTCCAGGTAGACGGTGCAGGAGCCGCATTCGCCCTGCTCACAGGCGTTCTTGGAGCCCGGCAGCCCGAGCCGCTCGCGCAGCACGTACAGCAGGGACTCGCCCTCCCAGACGTCGTCGGCGTGCTGCTCGGAGCCGTTGACGGTGAAGGTGACCCTCATCAGGAAGCCTCCTTGGCGGCGGCCCGGTGGTCGTTCCAGGCCCAGGTCAGGGTCCGCCGCGCCATGACCGCCAGGGCGTGCCTGCGGTAGTCGGCGGTGCCGCGGACGTCGTCGATCGGGGACGCGGCCTCCCCCACCAGCTCACCGAACCGCCGCGCGACCGCCTCGGCGA
>DATADI010000230.1:0-3842 GCA_036258615.1 Thermomonospora sp.
CGGCCGCGCTGGTGCGGCGGCGCAGGCTGCCGGAGCCGATCGAACGCCGGATCGGGCTGCTGCATGAGCTCGAGTGACCGCCCGGCCTGGCCCGTGCGGCGGCAGCTGCGCAGGCCCGTGTTCGTCCTGTCGTCGGTGCGCTCGGGGTCCACGCTGCTGCGCGCCATGCTCGACCGGCACTCCCGGCTCCACGCGCCCCATGAACTGCACCTCAAGGACGTCCGGGTGGCGCTGGAGAGCCCGCTGGCCCGGATGAGCATGGCCGAGCTGGGGCTCACCCCCGACCAGCTGGAGTACCTGCTGTGGGACCGGCTCATGTACGGGCTGCTGCGGCGCAGCGGCAAGCAGGTCTTCGTGAACAAGACCCCGACGGACGTGTTCATCTGGGACCGGATCGCCGAGTGCTGGACGGACGCCCGGTTCGTGTTCCTGGTGCGCCATCCGGGGGCCATCGCCCGGTCCTGGGACCAGGCCCATGACGACTGGACGTTCGAGGAGACCGTGCTGGACGTGCACCGGTACGTGTCCGCCCTCCAGCGGGCCCGTGAGGTCCTGCCCGGCCTCACCGTCCGCTACGAGGAGCTGACCGCCGACCCGGCGGCGGTGCTGCGGCGGATCTGTGAACACCTCGGGGTGCCGTGGGAGCCGGGGATGCTCGACTACCGGCCGGGGGCGTTCAAGAAGGGGCTGGGCGACTGGAGCGACAAGATCCGTTCGGGGCGTCCGCAGCGGCCCGCGCCGCCCCCGGCGGCCATCCCCGGGCCGCTACGGGAGGTCGCCGCCGCCTGGGAGTACGCGCCTCCCGGATGAGGCCCGGCCGGGTGTCAGACGGGCTCGGGCTCCGGATGGGGCGGCATCGGGCCGGGTGACGGCTCGGGGACGGGCTTGGGCGGCGGCATCGCGCCCGGCGGCTGCGGCTCGGGTTTGGGGATCGGGTTGGGCTGCGGCGGCGGCTTGGGCACCGGCGACGGGTGCACCGATCCCGGGACGTTCGGAACGTGCATGGCGGATCCCTCCTGGTTCGGGGTCACGGGGGACGGGTGCGGCGGCGGATCACCCACAGGTCCACGGCGGCGATCACCGCGATGACCGCGCAGACGGCCGCCGCCGTCCACAGCGCCGCGTCCGCGTCCCGGTCCCGCGCCGCCCGGACCCCGAAGATCACGGCGGCGGCGGTCCCGGCGGCGAGCGCCAGCCCGGACAGCAGCGCCCGCACCCCCAGGGCGCTGCGGGCGTTCAGCGGCTCGGTGCCGCGCGGCGGCCGGCGGTCCCACCGGGCCACCGGTCACCTGCCGAACAGGCCGACGAGGGTGCCGGTGCCCACGACCTTGTCCTCGATCGCCTCCCGCAGGTCGTCGGCGGTGAACCCGGGCTCCAGGCCGGACGGCTCGGCCAGCGCCGCCAGCCGGAAGAAGTACCGGTGCGGGTCGTCGCCGACCGGCGGGTGCGGGCCCCCGTAGCCGGGGCTGCCGTAGTCGTTGCGGCCGGGGACCGCCTCGGCGACGGTCTCGCCGGTGTCGATGCCGTCGCTCTCCGGCGGGATGCCCGCCAGCACCCAGTGGGTGAACGTGCCGGTCGGGGCGTCCGGGTCCTCGCACAGCAGCACCAGCTCGACCGCCTCGTCCGGCACGTCCGACCACTCCAGCGGCGGCGAGACGTCCCCGGCGTCATGGGAATGGTCGTTGGGGATCAGCGTGTGGTCGTTGAACGCCGCACTGCGCAGTTCGATCTCGTGCATGACCCCGTCGTGCCCACTGAACCCGGGCCGATGCACCCGTTCCGGCCCGCATCGAACCCGGGAAACGGGGAACGCGCCCGATAACGGCCGAACCGTCGTGAAGGGGGAGATCGGGATGCCGCGACCGGGAAGCCACAAGTACGACATCAAGCGGGCCAAGACCCGCAAGCGCATGGAAGACGAGGGGGTCGCCTCCGACCGGCGGGCCGGTGAGCAGGCCAACCGGGAACTCCAGCGCGACGAGCGCATGCGGCCCCGCAAGGCCACCGAACGGGCCGAGGGCCCCAAGGGCGAGCGCTGAGGCGGGGGCCGTCATGCCCGACACCGACGAACTGGACATCTACGGCGCCGCCCTGCCGCTGGAGTACGAGGCCGACCTCGACCCGCTGCTGGACCGCATCGGGTCCCGGGTGGACGGGGCGCGCTGCGTCCTGCTGGGGGAGGCCAGCCACGGCACGCACGAGTACTACGCCTGGCGGGCCGCCCTGACCCGCCGGCTCATCGCCGAGCACGGCTTCTCCTTCGTGGCGGTCGAGGGGGACTGGCCGGACTGCTGGCAGGTCGCCCGCAGCGTCACCGGGACCCCGGGGGCCGCGCCCGACCCGTGGCGGGTCCTGGAGGGCTACCGCCGCTGGCCGACCTGGATGTGGGCCAACGAGGAGACCGCCCGGTTCTGCCGCTGGCTGCGCGACCACAACGCCCGGCAGCCGGAGGAGCGCCGCGCGGGCTTCTACGGGCTGGACGTGTACAGCCTGTGGGAGTCGCTGCGCGCCGTGATCACCTACCTGGCCGAGCACCGTCCCGACCACGTCGAGGCCGCCGTCGCCGCCTACCGGTGCTTCGAGCCGTACGCGGAGGACCCGCAGGCGTACGCGGCGAGCACGCGGATGGTCCCCGACGACTGCGCCGACGAGGTGCTGGCCCTGCTGACGCGGCTGCGCCGCCCGGTGGGCACCGGGGCGCCCGCGGGCCGGGCCGAGGAGCTGAACGCCTGGCAGAACGCCGAGGTCGCCACCGGGGCCGAGCGCTACTACCGCGCGATGATCGGCGGCGGCGCGGAGTCGTGGAACGTGCGCGACGTCCACATGGCCGACACCCTCGACCGGCTGCTGGAGTTCCACGGCGAGGGGTCGCGGGGCGTGGTGTGGGCGCACAACACCCATGTCGGCGACGCCCGCGCCACCGACATGGCCGCCGCCGGGATGGTCAACCTCGGCCAGCTCGCCCGGGAACGGCACGGCCGTGACCGGGTGGTCGTGGTCGGGTTCGCCGGGGGGCGCGGCCACGTGATGGCGGCGCCGCGCTGGGGCGACCCTCCGGAGGTCATGCCGGTCCCCGGGCCCGCGCCCGGGTCGCTGGAGGCCCTGCTGCTCAGGGAGATCGAGCTGGACCACGCCCTGTTCGTGTTCTCCGACGGCCCCGACCAGGGCTGGCTCACCGCACGGCGGGGGCACCGCGCCATCGGCGTGGTGTACGACCCGGACCGGGACCGGCGGCAGTTCGTGCCCACGGTGCTCGGCGACCGCTACGACGCCCTGTGCTGGTTCGCCTGGACGTCGGCGCTGACGCCGCTGCACAAGGAGACCGTCCGGGCCGGGGAGCTGGAGACCATGCCCACCGGCGTGTGAGGACCGCTCACGCCGAGTCGACGATGCCGGTCAGCAGGATCTGCGCGAGATCGGTACGGCGGCCCACGGCGAGCTTGCGGTACACCCGGGTCAGGTGCTGCTCCACGGTGCTGACGGTGATGTAGAGCTTCCCGGCGATCTGGCGGTTGGTCAGGCCGTGGGCGGCGAGTTCGGCCACGCGGAGTTCGGCGTCGCTCAGCTCGCCGGTCACCTCCACCGCCGCCGGGGCGGCCGGGACCCCCGTGACCAGGGTCTCCACACCGCACAGCCGCGCCATGTGCCGGGCCTGCCGCAGCGTCACGTCGGCCTTGCCGTCCTCGCCGGCGGCCCGGTGCACGTCGCCGAGGTCGGCCAGCGCCTGCGCCAGCCCGAGGCGGTCGCCGCACTCCCGCAGCACCGCGACCGCCTCGTTCACCAGGCGGCGGCGGTCCTCCGGCGGCCCGGCGGCGGCCAGCAACCGCAGCGTCACCCCGCGG
>DATADI010000231.1:0-3167 GCA_036258615.1 Thermomonospora sp.
TGCCCTGCCGGTCACCACGGGCTAGGGGGTGTCTGGTGGGTCTTGGTCGATGGGCTTCGTGATCCAGCTGGTTCCTGGCAAGGCGGAGGCCCGAGCCGTCGTATCGGGCATACCCGGTCGGGCCGACAACGCAGTGCTCACCCACCCCGCCGGCTCCGCAAGCTCCGCCGGCCTGCCATCCCCCGGGAGGGGGCATCTGGGCGCGAAGACCGCGATCAGAGATCCGTCAGACACGCCTTAGGACTCCGCTGAAGATGTCGGGTTGGGGGTCCCGGCCCGGACAGGCCGGGGCCAGACTCGTGGCTATGCAGGGCAACGAGGCCCGCGGGCCGGCCGGGCCCGATGTGTGGGAACTGTGCCGGGAGCTGATCCCGCAGCGCAGCGTGTTCGCGTTCCTGGCCGAGCACCGGGAGGAGCTGTTCCCGGCGGGGATGTTCGCCGACATGTACCCGTCGCCCAACGGGCGGCCCAGCTACCCGCCCCAGGTGCTGTCCACGGTGCTGGTGCTGCAGGTCCTCTACGGACTGTCGGACGCCGAGGCGGTCCAGCAACTGCGCTGTGACCTGCGCTGGAAGGCCGCCTGCGGGCTCGGGCTGCTGGATGGCGGCTTCCATCCGTCGCTGCTGACCTACTTCCGGCGCCGCCTGCAGCGCTCGCGCGATCCGCACCGCGTGTTCACCGCCGTGCGCCAGGTCGTCGAGGCCACCGGGATCTTGCACGGCCGCCACCGGCGGGCGCTGGACTCCACGGTGTTCGCCGACGCGGTAGCCACCCAGGACACCGTCACCCAGCTCATCTCGGCGATCCGCCGGGTGGCCCGGGACGTGCCCGGCGGCGCCGAGACCGTGACCAGGTGGTGCACCGGGCACGACTACCTCGCCGGCCCGGGCAAACCAAAGATCGCCTGGGACGATGAGAAGGCCCGCGCCGAACTCGTCGACGCCCTGGTCACCGACGCGATCCGGGTCCTGGCCCACCTGCCCGACCAAGAGCTGGGGGAACGGGCGGCGGACGCGGTGGGCCTGCTGGCCCTGGTCGCCGGGCAAGACGTCGAGCCCGCCGAGGACTCCGACGGCAGCGACGGGCGCTGGCGCATCGCGAAACGGGTGACCCCGGATCGGGTGATCTCCACCGTGGATCCCGAGGCCCGCCACATCCACCAAAGCAGCCACCGCCGCACCGACGGGTTCAAGGCCCACCTCGCCGTCGAGCCGGAGACCGGGCTGTTCACCGCCGTCGCCCTGCACCCCGGCAGCGGCGCCGAGCACGCCGAAGGCGCCGTCGCCCTGGACCTGCTGGCCGACGAGACCGAACCGGTCCAGGTCTTCGCCGACACCGCCTACTCCGGCCACCAGTACCGGGCCGCCCTGATCGAGGCCGGACACCAGCCGTTCTGCAAACCCACCCCGCTCAGGCCCGCCCTTCCCGGCGGCTTCACCCTGGACGAGTTCCGCATCGATACCACCACCGCCACGGTGACCTGTCCGGCCGGCCACACCGTCGGGCTCGGTGAGCCCACCGGGCGGCATCTGCAGCGCGAGGCCTTCTTCGGCCGGCTGTGCACCGGCTGCGGTCTGCGGCCGCGGTGCACCAACAGCAAGCGGGGGCGGATCCTCACCATCCGGCCGCATCACGACCAGCAGGCCGCCGCCCGTCGGGCCGCCACCGACCCCGGCTGGCAGGCCGCCTACCGGCGGTGGAGGCCATCGGCCGAACGCGGGGTCGCCTGGCTCGTTGCCCGCGGTAGCCGGCGCCTGCACTACCTGGGCACCGTCAAGAACGACACCTGGCTGCGCACCCGGGCGGCCGCCCTCAACCTCCGCCGACTGATCAACCTCGGACTCACCCGCACCGGCGGCGCCTGGGCACTCGCCCCGGCCATCCCATGAGGACGGGGCCACCCGCCCCCGAAACCCACACTGACCGACAAGATCTTCAGCGGAGTCCTAGCCGGAATTCCCAGACGGCGCGCCGCCCCGCTCGGGTGGAGCTCCGTCGTGCCCACCTGCCCTGAGAGAACACGAGGACGCTTCATGCGCGAACCAGCCGTCAGCTTCGTCGGGATCGGTGCCATCGGCCTGCCGATGGCCCGCCGTCTGGTCGATGCCGGCCACCGCACCACAGGGGTCGACCGGCTCCCCGCCGCCATCGAACGGGCCTGCGCCGCGGGCGTGCCGGCCGTGTCCAGCCTCGGCGAGGCGCCACCCGCCGAGTTCGTGGTCGTGATGGTCGCGACGCCTGATCAGTTCGAGGCCCTGGTCACCGAGGCGCTCGCCGGCGCCGTGACAGGTCAGCGCTGGATCGTGATGAGCACGGTGGGGCCGGAGTCGATACGCGCACAGGCCGCGCGGCTCACCGACGCCGGCGCCGCAGTGATCGACGTGCCCGTCACCGGAGGCGTGGCGCGCGCCCGCACCGGCGAGCTGACGCTCTTCGCCTCGGGATCACCGGCGGACATCGCGGCGGCGCGGCCCGTCCTCGACCCGCTCGGCGTCGTCCGCGAGGTCGGCGACGCGGTCGGCGACGGCCAGGCGATCAAGGTCGTCAACCAGCACCTGTGCTCGATCCACATCGTGGCCGCGGCCGAGGCGCTCGCCCTTGCCGATGCCCTCGGTCTGGACCAGCGGAAGGTCCTCTCCCTCGTGGAGCAGGGCGCCGCCGGGTCCTGGATGCTGTCCGACCGCGGACCGCGCATGTTGCAGGGCACCGACGTCGAGGTGGCCAGCTCGATCGGGATCTTCGTGAAGGACAGCGGTCTCGTCGCCGAAGCCGCCCGTGCCGTAGCCGCCCAAACCCCCCTGCTCGACGTTGCGCGAGACCGCTACACGCAGGCCGCCGAGGCCGGCCTGACCGCGCGCGACGACTCGCGCGTCATCGAGACCTATCTCGCCAAATCGCAATGAGGAGTCGTCCTGTGCTCGAATCGGAACTGCTTGCCCGCTATCCGTCCGAGGTGGACGTCTCGGCGGCGCAGGTGGCCGCGTCCGTCGCAGAGTCCGGCCGGATCCTCGTCGTGCTCGACGACGACCCGACCGGCACCCAGTCCGTGGCCGACCTGCCCGTGCTCACTCGATGGTCCGTGGAGGACTTCCAATGGGCGTTCGCGCAGCGCGCGCCGGCCGTGTACGTGCTGACCAACACCCGCAGCCTCGACCCGGCCGAGGCTG